>JAYSQG010000450.1:0-1321 GCA_043721685.1 Saprospiraceae bacterium
GAAAGAATCAGTGAAAATCAGTCGCATCAGTGGTCAAAAAAAAATCATAATTCAAAATTAAACCCTTCGGAAACAAACTTCTCGTATTTCGATTTATCGAATTCATAAAGTCTTGCAGGACGATGCGCTACGCCTTCTTGCGATTCGTTGAGGTCAACAAT
Organism: Saprospiraceae bacterium; assembly: GCA_043721685.1. Lineage (GTDB taxonomy): Bacteria > Bacteroidota > Bacteroidia > Chitinophagales > Saprospiraceae > JAAFJT01. Next base: position 162 of record JAYSQG010000450.1, read on the forward strand.
AAAATCCATTGAAAGTATTTTTTTGCGGAAGTTGCGCTTATCGAGTTCCGCTTCTAATATCGCTTCATAGAGGTGTTGCAATTCTGTCAAAGTAAATTTGGGTGGCAACAGTTCAAAACCAATTGGACGCACACGGACACGTTGTTTCAAAGCATTGAAACAGGCTTCTAAAATTTCATCGTGGTCAAAAGCTAAAGCGGCATCACGAAGCTCCGACAATTTGACCCATTGCGCAGTCTGTGCAAAAGAAGACGGATGAACATCGTGGCGATTCGTTTTCACAAGAGAAAAATAAGCAACCGTTACAACACGACCCAAAGGATGTCGTCCGACCGCACCAAATGTGCGGACTTGTTCGAGATAAACCCTTTCCAAACCCGTTAATTCATGTAAAATACGTGCAGCCGCTGCATCAATATTCTCTTGAGCATAGATAAAATCACCAGGCAAAGCCCACAAACCTGGATAAGGTTCAGTCCCGCGTTTGATAAGTAACACCTTGAGGTCGGATTCATCGAAACCGAAAATGACATTGTCCACTGTCACAGCGGTCTTAAAAAAGTCTTGTGAAAATTCAGCCATCCGTAGTTAGTATCGTCCGTTGCGCAATAAAAAAAGAAAAAATTTTAGTTTCAAAGTGTAAAATTAGGAAAATTCGCTTTTTTACCAAAGTTTTGCCTGACTTTGTGCATACTTTACACCAAGTAAATAATGGTGAATGGTGAATGTCGAATGGTGAATAATTCGACACTCACTATTCATCATTTATCATTCGCTATTAATTCATGTAAATTTTCAGGTTTTATGCGATTGGCAACGATGGTTTTGTTTCTATCGAGAAGATAAAGAACGGGCAAATTCCAAGTGACATATTTCTTCTGAATATCCGTATCGGGTTGTTTATCAATAACATTTACCCAATCTTTCATCTTCATTTCTTCCAGAAAAGACAACCACGGTTCGCGTACTCCGTCGGTGCAAACTGTAAAAACTTTTAGTTTTTTACTATCCATATTTTGCACTGCATTTTGAATTGTTGGCATCGCTTCACGACAATGTGAACAAAGACTGCTGTAAAAAACAACCAAAGTATAATCCGCTTTGACCTCCGCCAATGATTTTAGTACCCCCTCAGTATTTGGCAGTTCAAAGTTGGGCGC
>JAYSQG010000451.1:0-3906 GCA_043721685.1 Saprospiraceae bacterium
GCAAATAAACCCAAGGATCTTTCAGGTGAAAAGGGTAGGGGGTTTGCGGCTAATGCGATAGGTTTCTCTTAATGGGTTGGAAGATTTGTCGTAAAGAGGGTAGAAGATTTGCAATAAAAGAGTAGGTTTCACTTGAAAAAGGTTGCATTGAAAACATACTACCTTTTTGATTTGTGATTACATTTGGGCTTGAATATTAAATTTTGTCTCAATGAAGCCTCCGATGACCGATAAAGTAGCCAAGATTGACAATACCTTCATTGTCAACGCACAGTACAGAATGACTGCCAAAGAGCAGAAGCTTTTGTATTACTTGATTTCTCACCTTGACCCAAAAAATGAAGTTGACTTTAACAATATCACCGTTCCAATCAAACAAATTGAAGAAACGCTAAAAGAGTCTGTTAGAGAATGGGGGGGGCTATACAATGAAATTGATAGGCTTTGTGGAAGCCTCATTTCAAAAAACATATCATTTCCGACAAATGTTTTGATAGAAGGCAAACCGATGAAGGGGCGTATCAGCTTTTTTTCGTCTATAAAACCAATCGTTGATGATAATGGTCAAACAGCCATAGAGTTTTCGTTTTCTCAAAGTATGAAACCTTTTCTTTTACAGCTTCATCATTACGTAAATATAGGTGTTTTGGAGGTTGTTCCTATGAAAAATGCCCACGCTATTCGCATGTATTCGATTTTTAAGAGCGAGAAGAATAGAATGAGAGGAGTGGTGAATGTCTTGACAATGAGTTACACTTTAGATGAGTTGAAAGCAATTTTGGGTATTGCCGACAAATATCAAACGGATTATTTCAAAAATTTCAAAGTCAATGTGTTAGACAAAATCAGAGATGAAATCAATGAGAATTGCCAAAATATGCTCGTCAAATATGACTATATAAAAACGCAAAGGAAGGTTACAGGTGTATCATTCAGCATATCTGACAGGAAACCCGTTGCAGTGCAAGTAGAAGCACCGAAAGCTAAAACAGTACCCAAAACCAAAGCAGATGTAAGGGCATATACGCCGAGTGAAGCAGAACTTGAAACATTGACAAGAGCAAAACGGCAAGGGTATAAGATTTTATTAGAATACGGTATTTTTGCTGGCATAGCCTACAAACAGATATTACCAAAGATTAAAGGGAGTGAGTTTGAGGGATATGAAGACTTTTTTATTGAAAAAGCCATTCAGCACTTTGATAAAAATGCTATTCAGAATACCACCAAAGAGTTGAAAGCCAGTACGTTTGTGACGTGGTGGACGAAAAATAAAGTCTTTGAAAGCGGTGATGTCTGGGCAGATATTTTGGAAAAATTGGTGAAACACAAGAAACAATTGCAGACTAAAAACCCAATCGCTTTTGAAAACCGCATCATAGCCAAAGCGATGACAAACGCCCAATTCGAGGAATATGTCAAAAAGGATAAGGAGTAATAGGTCGGTTCTCGTCTATTAAACATCAACCCACAACGCGGACTCATTCAAGACGACCCAAAAGCGTATGATACCCCGCACTACAATGCTCAAATTTGCAGAGTCTAACAACAATATGAAAGCCCCTCATTTCATCGAAACACAAGGCATTTTGCAGGTTTTATTGTCTCGTTTTATCAAAAATGAAACGTAGAGTTTTGATGTTGAAATACTACAATCATAAAATACTGAAACACCTATTTGATTTTAATTTGCCTTGACGGAATAGCATTTATTTATGCATCTAATCTAACGAATTTGTACTGTTAATTAAGATTCTTCCATAAAAAAATGGAAAAGTATTTTACTTTTGTATATTCATGCTGTTTAGTTTATCTAAATCATTGATGAAGTAGCACAATGAAAATTGAAAGCGGATTAAAAATTTCCAAAAGCATGGCAGATAAAAAGAACTTGTATAAGAGGAGAATATTAAAGCAATTCTATTTTGCTCAATCGTTGTCCTGTGCTGATTTATGCGAAAAAATGGATAAAAGCCTGCCGCTAATTACAAAACTGACTGGCGAGTTGATAGAGGAGGGTAAAGTCATCGAAACGGGCTTAGCACCTTCTACGGGTGGGCGACGACCTTTGATGTATTCGATTAAGCCTGATATCCAATATGTTGTCGCGGTCTCGATGGATCAACTCATTACGAGAATTGCGGTCATGGATATGCAAAATAACTATGTCGGTGAAGTTGAAAAAATAGATCTGCCATTAGCTAAAAACCCTCAATCCCTCGTCAGGCTAACAGAAGCCATCGCTGCCTTTCTTCAAAAAACACCCATTGATATCCAAAAAATTGCAGGCATTGGTATAGGAATGCCCGGTTTTATAGATATTAAAAAAGGGATTAATTATTCGTTTTTAGAAACTTCTGAGGGCAGTATAACAAAATATATTTCCAAAGCGGTCGGTCTGCCCGTCTTCATTGACAATGATTCCAGTTTAATTGCCTTGGCAGAGTTGCGTTTTGGCGCAGCAGCCAATGAACGAAATGTGATGGTCATCAATATGGGTTGGGGTGTTGGCTTGGGGATGATCCTTGACGGAGAGCTTTACAGAGGCGACAATGGTTTTGCAGGAGAGTTTAGCCATATACCCGTTTTCACAAATGATAAATTGTGTAGTTGTGGCAAAAAAGGGTGCCTCGAAACGGAAACATCTCTGTTGGTTTTGGTAGAAAAAGCATTAAAAGGGGTTAAAGAAGGACGCGTTTCTTCATTAGAAGGTATTCCCGTTGATAATCCAGAGGAAGCGAATAACCTTATTATTAAATCCGCCCTTGAAGGGGATCAATTTGCCGTCGAATTGTTGTCAGAAATAGGTTATAAAATAGGTCGTGGTGTGGCGATTTTGATACACCTGCTGAATCCAAAATTGATTGTACTGAGTGGTCGTGGTTCTATTGCTGGTAAAATATGGCAAGCACCGATTCAGCAAGCTTTGAATGAATATTGTATTCCGAGACTTGCTCACAATGCCACGATTGAAGTGTCTGATTTAGGATTTAAAGCGGAACTTATTGGCGCAGCAACGTTGGTCATGGAAAATTTTGAACAAATCAAAGACCGAAATCATCATTTATTGAAAATGGATGACAGTTTCGTTTAATCCCATTTTCTATAGATGAATCGAACCATAGAATATTTTGGCATAGACTGTATCAGCTATGCCTTTTTTGTTTGTTTTTCTGAAATTTAAATGAAACAATCACTAAAACGGTATTAAAAAATGAAAAAAAATTTCCACAATCCTTTTTTTGTTGTTCATCATACCCCTCAGTATAAACAGGGCTTTTTGGTCAAAAAACTCCTTTGATTTTGCGTTATGACGCACCCGCTACTGTTTGGACGGAAGCCCTACCGCTTGGCAATGGCTACATGGGCGCAATGCTTTTTGGCGACCCATTGAAGGAACATTTGCAACTCAACGAAGGCACTTTGTACTCTGGCGACCCGCATGAGACGTTTAAAAATATCAATATCAGAAAACATTTTAAGGCGGTTACAGACTTGATAAAAGCGCAAAAATATCAAGAAGCACAGGCGATTATCAGCAAAGAATGGCTCGGTCGGAATCATCAACTGTATGAACCAATGGGTGATTTTTGGATAGATTTTGATCATAAAAACGGCTTAATTACGGATTATGAGCGCACATTAGATATCACAATGGCAACGGCAAATGTGCAGTATAAAGTAGGAAATACGGTTTTCAAAAGAGCATATTTTGCCAATTATCCCGACCATATTATGGCTGTGAAAATCAGTAGGGTAGGGGCGGATAAAATCAATTGCACGCTGCATTTTTCGACACCGCATGAACCAACGGCTCAATATGTTGCAGAAGGAAATACACTAACGATGCGCGGAAAAGTGCCAGGTTTTGGTTTAAGAAGAAGTTTTGGTTTGGTTGAAAAATTG
>JAYSQG010000452.1:0-5576 GCA_043721685.1 Saprospiraceae bacterium
AGTTTAAATTCGTTATCTAAACCTAATAAATCCGTTAGGATTTGCACGTTTGTAGATTAAAATGAACGGACATTTTTACGAATCCGCTAGGATTCGCACTTTTTAGCATTACAAACGTGTGAATCCTAGCGGATTCATAAGAAATGAAGCACTATATTTAATCTACAAACAGTCTATCCTCAAATCCTGCACTTTCACGTTCGGGTATTGTGATTTATCAAAATTAAAAATCGAAGTATTGTATTTCTGATTGACCGAAGGTGCTTCAAGGCTCACTTTTGAGCGTGATTGGTCGCGTCCAAAAGCGGTGACGCTGACGATATTATTTGTTTTTTGATCAATTGCCAAGACGATTTTAGTGAATTCACTGCGGCGGTTGGTCGGTTTGCCTGTCAAAATAGTTGCTTTTTTACTCCAACCTTCTGCCGATTCGCCTGTGATGCCGAATATAAATTCCTTTTTTTCGTACATCCGAATCAAGGTTTTAGGTGTCATCAAATCGTCTGCTTCTTTGGCATCGGCACATTTTAATTGAACGTTATTGCCCGATTTTTGCCAAATTGCTTGACCGTTGCCAATCACAAAGTCGTTGCCCATTTCAGCACGGAAATTGTTGCCTTGTTGATAAATTTTTCCAGAAACCGTTTCAGATTTGGATTGTTCCGCCTGTTTCAATTCGAGTTTAAACTTAGATTCGAGTGAGCTGTAACTGTCGTATTTACTTTTTACTTTGTCAAGCAGTACTTTGGCTTTTGGGTCAGTTTCAGATTTAGCTGAAGAAGGTTGTGCGCCAATCGTCGGGGTACTGAGGGGGGCAAAAAAGAGGGTGAGAAGCAATAAATTTCTCAAAAATTTCATATCGAGTGATTTTTAATAGTGAGTGATACGTAATAAAGTCGTTATTATTGAACAGTCATTTTGATAAATGGTTGTTTTTATAAAATGACTGTTGATAACTATTAACGCATTTTAGACAGTCTTATTGATAAAAAGTAAGGTTAAATGATTGTTAAAGTAGTAAAATGACACTCAATCGATACAAAATATCAAAAATACTGAGGGGGTATCAAAACGTTCGTGGAGCTTCCAATGCTCGACGAACGTAGCAAAAGGTCATAGATTCAACCAATAAGTACACTTCAACACCAAAGCCCGATTTTTCGATTCAAACGCTCGATAACCTGTTGCCCTTTCGTCTTCTGCAAAATAATTATTGGTATAAACGATGAATAAATCGCTGACAGGGGCAAAACGCCATTGAAAACGGGCATTCATATTGACATTATTGATTTGGTTGTTGTATTGTAAAAACGTTGTGAAATAGATATTGCGTGTAAATGAGAAATCGAAACGAGGTCCAATGAGCAATAATTGACGGTCATTAAACCCTGCGGGTAAAGTAATTTTATTATAATTCACATCCAAACTGAACAAGCCATAAGGTTGCCAACGATAGGTCAGTGTTGCATTGACAGCATTTATTTTTCCATTGAAATATTGCCCAAAACGCCCTTCTATAAGGACAGAAAACTGCCTTCGTGGATTACTTTTGTAAGTCCAACGTGTGCTGCGGTAGGTATAAACAGAGCCTTTTGGCAATGTCTGTCCACTAGTATTTGTCGGGTCAAAAGCAGAGAAAAGGTAGGTATAATCCCAACGAAGGGGAACAATAGACAAACTTGAATTATTTTGAAAACCAAGCGTGAAACGTACAGGGGAGTAATCGTAATCGGTCAATCGGTTGTCCGACAGTCGCCAACGAACATCGCCATCCATGCCTAAACTGTAGGAGTTGACGTATTGCGAACGGGGGTAAAAAACAAAACCCAAATTTGGCTCGAACCGATAATAGTTTTTACGCGGCACATAGCCCGTCGCCTCTCCAGCATAACCACTGCCGACGGTTTCACAACTCGATTGGAAATTGAAATTATTGTTTTTGTAGGCAATAGCGGCGGCGGCGGCATAAGGTTGTTCCTTAGGTGTCGGCGTTATTGAGTGATGTAGGAACGCCTTGCCTTGCCACAAACCATCTTGTGAAGCGAGGTTATAATCCATGCCTACGATGCGGTTAAAGTCGTTCGGGTTTTGTTGCCAAAGATTTTTACCGTTTACGTCGGTTTTAAAATCCTGTTTATTGACAAACAAAAAATTGACAGTTGAACGGGTAAAAACCTTTCTCTGAATAGCCGTTGCAAAAAAGTTTGAAGCGTCAATTTTTAAGTCTTTGCGACCATTGGTTTGCATATCGAGTACGCCTATGCGCCAGTTTTTATCAAGTTTACCTGTCAAACGCGCTCCAGCGATGATGGGTACTTTGACTGTATTGCCCAATGAACCTGTTCCTAAACCGATGCGTCTTGAAAAGAAAGGATTGACATTTTCGAAGCCGAAACTGCCAAATAAATCAGAGTTTTCAAGAAAAAACTGTCGTCTTTCAGGGAAAAATAGCTCAAAACGGCTCAAATTGGTTTGTTGTTTGTCCACTTCTACTTGTGCAAAATCGGGGTTTGCCGTCAAATCCAAATTCAAAGAAGAGGTAATCGCTACCTTTGCATCGAAGCCAACGCCCCCCTCAGTATGACTGGGTGTTTTCGCCACAATGTCCTTTGAAGTCGAGCCGAGCAAGTAAGGAATGAACGATACATTGCGGCTCGCAGGCTTTGGCGGGGCATCGTCCCAAATTATTTTGCCCGTAAAAGCGACGTTGTTGCCACTCGTAAAACGCGGCAAAGCTGCCCAAGTTGAGCGTTCTGCTTGCGCACGGCTTTGGTCGTAGCGAAAAAAATTGGCGCGCCATTCATTTGTGACACCGTCAAGAGTCTTATAACGCAGGGTTTTGAAAGGAATAGCCATTTCAACGGTGAAATAATCGGGTTCGTTTTGAACTTCCGAAAACCATTTGTTGTCCCAGTCAGTGGTAAAATCATTACCATTCGATATCAAACCTTCGCGCTGAACGCCCATAGGACTGATGACAAAACTGAAACCATTTTGTCTGTCGTTAAAGGGGTCTAAAATAAGCCCAAACAAATCGGTTGAGCCTGGCGGAAAATCACGGCGCAACGACTGAACGATATAACTACTTTTTTTCTGATAACACTTTGCTCCGATGTATAAGTTGTTGTCATCGAAAGTGATACGTACTTCTGTCTTTGTGATTGCCAACGAAGTGTCATAAGGAATACTTTCCCAAAAAGGGCTGCTGAGTTCGGCACGTTGCCAATCTGTTTCGTCTAATTTGCCGTCGAGCGTTATTTTGGCAAGGGCTTTTTTGATGTGAATATTAGGTGGCTCAGCAGGTTTGTGGGTGCTATGTTGCCCAAAAAGCGTTATTGAGAAAACGAGAAAAAGTAAAGTGACGTAAGGTGATGATGTGGACATGATGTGGTTGCGGAAGCGATTAAAATTGGTGATTTATTTCGGAGGCAAAGGTATCTTTTATGATTCTTAACCCAACCGTTTGTATAGTAAGGTATGTCTTTAAATATAACGATTTGTCGAATAATCCCTCATTTTCTTAAAATTTTTACACATAAGGAGGAAAGTTAATCCTAAGAAATAGCCAAATTTGCACCTTAAAAAATAATCATTGCGAATCTACTACAAAATATTGCTCTTCCTCAGACGGCAACCTCGTTATATCAATTGGTTTATCAAATCGGTGATTGCACTGCTGTTCGGTCTTTTGTTGTGGTATGATATATTTGATCGTGAGGATTTTCAAGAGATAAAGCACCTTTTTTTTACAGAACTCAAAGGCGAAAACGTGTATTGGTTGGTCGCTTGCGTAGTGCTTATGCCTTTGAATTGGGCAGCGGAAACCATCAAATGGGGCTTTTTGGTGCGTCGGGTACAACATGTTTCGTTTTGGCAAGCTTATCGAGCCGTTTTTGCAGGCATCACGACATCTTTATTTTTGCCCAATCGCGTAGGCGATTTTGGGGGACGTATTTTATTTTTAAAATCAAAAAATGCAATGAAAGTAGTTGTCTCTACTTTCGTTGGTAGTTGGGCGCAACAGCTTATTTTGATTGCGTTTGGATTTTTAGGCTTTACCTATTTTTTAGTCATTTTGTGGCATGTTGACCGCATCATCCTTGATCTTGTGGTCGCTTTAGGAGTTGGATTTGTTATAATTTTGTTATTTATGTTCCTAAACCTCGAAATCTTTGTGCCAGTTTTCCGAAAAATTCGTTTTATATATAAATTCCCTCGCCTCATCAAAAGCGTGAATGTGCTTAGGCAATATTCCCGCCGCGAACTGTTGCGGACGCTTTTATGGGCGTTCATACGTTATGTCATTTATTCGATACAGTACTTTTTGATACTCCGATTTTTCGGCATTGACGTTGACATACTGAGGGGGGCATCTTGCATCGCAACTATTTATTTGTTGCAAACATCCATACCCTTACCACCGATCGTAGGTTTATTGGCAAGGGGTGAAATAGCGTTGAAAATTTGGGGCATTTTTAGTGCCAACGAATTGAGTATATTGGCGGCTACCTTCACGCTTTGGGTAATAAACCTCATTTTTCCAGCGTTAATAGGGTTATTATTGATACTAAAGTTAAATGTTTTGAAATCTCTTGGTTACGAAAATAAATTACAATATAATGAAATTAATAAATCATCTGAATCCAATTAAGAAACCTTTTTTCCTCTTTTGCTTTGTCGCAACGATGGCTTTTATGCCGCATTTTACCCCTCCTCAGTATGGAACAGATTCAACAGATGCGACTTCACCTTTGACGACTCAATCTGTTGAAAATAATGCTTTTCAAAACGGAGAAGAATTGGTTTATAAAATTTATTACAATCTCAATTTCGTCTGGATTCCTGCGGGTGAAGTGGTTTTCCGCGTGGAGGATGAAGGCTCTCGCTATCATCTTTCGGCAGAAGGTCGGACGTATTCTAGTTACGAATGGTTTTACAAAGCCTATAACAAACTCGATAGTTATGTTGATAAAAACACCCTATTGCCACAAACGAGTATTCGTTGGGTCAAGGAAAATCGCTATAAACTATACGACAAAGTACAGTATGACCAAAAGAACCACACGGCTCAATACGAGCGTGGCGATACAAAAGATGCTGTTGAAAAACGCGGCTCAATTAAATTGACAGATGCCATGCACGATTTGTTGAGTGCCATTTATTATAGCCGTACACTTGATTATGCACATGCCAAAGAAGGTCAAGACTTCCCGATGAAAGTGATGCTGGATGAAGAAACCTTTCCATTACAATATCGCTATATGGGCAAAGAAGAAAAAAATATACGTGGTTTGGGCAAGTATTCGACGATGAGATTTGTGCCGCAACTTGTAGCAGGTAATGTGTTTAAAGAAAATTCTCAAATGAAAATTTGGGCAACCGATGACAGTAATAAACTGCCTTTGATGATTGAGTCGCCTGTATCTGTCGGTTCTGTGAAAGTGGTTTTGAAAAGTTATAAAGGCTTGAAATACAATATGGATTCTAAAAAGGATTAAATGTAATGTTGGTATTGTTGTATTGTTAAATGGCTGTATGGATTCCCTCCATACAGCCATTTAACAATACAACAATAC
>JAYSQG010000453.1:0-19966 GCA_043721685.1 Saprospiraceae bacterium
AAGAAAAATATTACAGGGTTTATAGTAGATTTAACAACTTTAAAGTAGTCATACGGCGTGCAGTTGCACGCCGTTTTTTTTATTACCGGATCAGTGCTCCACTCAGACGCATCATATCAATTTCAGCATTTTTAGCATCAAATTTTGCGGCGACAGCACGGGTTACGGCGGCTTCATAGCCTTGTTGTATTTGTTTCAACTCTAAAACAGTCGAACGGCTCAACCTGTAACGTTCCATCGCGATTTCAATACTCGCTTTTGCGATTCGCATATTCTCTTCCTCCCCCCTCAGTATTTCAATCGCATTGAGGTAGTTTTGATAAGCAATATTGAGGTTTGTCTCTAAATTATAACTCAATTCCTTTTGTTGTATTTTGTTTGTTTCTATATCAATACGGCTGTTTTCGGCTTGCCGTTTCAAGTTATGACCATCTAAAATAGGATATGTTAATGTCACACCTGCATTCAATCCTGCGTTTTGATTCAACAAAAATAAGCCTGCCGTATTGTCTTGCCTTCCAATACTAAAAGCGGGATTGAAGGTAATGCGCGGCTTGCGTTGTGCTTCAAATTCTTTCATTATCAAGTTAGAAACACCGCCTTGACGTTTCAACAGTTCCATATTGATATTGCGTAATAAAGCCCTGCTTTTCAAAGCATTATAATCCATGTTTTTTAAAATACCGAAAGAATCACGTACTTCAAAATCATAATCTACCCCCTCCGTAATTGTCTGTTTCAAAGCCCATTTAGCCATATCAATCAATTGCTTTTGGCGAAGCAACTGCGTTTTTTGAACATTTAAATCGCCTTGTGCTTGCAATACATCGAGTTGATTTCCTGTGCCGACTTCAAGCCGAGTCTTTGCTAAACGTTCCCGTTCTTCATAAAGGTCAAGCTGTTCGCGCAAACCGCGATAAAGTTCTTGCTGTCGAACGATATTGAAATAAGCGCGCATGACATCATAGACAATTTGCTCTGAACGAATTTTTATGCCTAACTCTCCTATCACTTGCAGTTCTTTTAACCTATCAAGCGTGAAAAACATCCGTTTGCCGTCGTACAAAGTCCAAGACATTTGTAAACCAGCATTAAGGTTATTAGAAAAGTTAGTCCTGTTTGCTTCCGTTCCATTACCCAATTTTTGATTCAAAAAACCCATAGACGGGTTTTCAGTAACGACTAAATTTAGGTTCGGTTTAAAACCTGCATTACCCTTTGTCACATTATTACGTGCTATGGTTGCATCGTTTTGTCCCATTTGGATACCAAAGTTGTTTTTTAAAGCCACATTAATCGCTTCTTCAAGTGTTAGATTTGGCAACTGTGCGCTGGCTTGTAGACTAAAAATAAGGAAAGTGAATAAAATTATTATTCTCATAAAAAATTGATTTTCAATGAATTAACATTTATCACTCTAAACGCAGTGAAAGAATCTAAACGTAAAATACAGATTCTTTCGCTGCACTTCTAATGACTCACTGCGTTTGTAGTGAGCGGGTGACTTGTAGCCACCCGCTCACTTGTCAGCGTCACTTCGTAATAAACGACACCCTTTTGGTGTTGATTCTGCTCAGAATGACAAAAAAATATTTGAACAAGTCTATTATTTACTAAGGCATTTCGACCAAAACGCCCCCCTCAGTATTTTGCTTGTTTGTCTCTTCTTCATCGTGATGATTCATAATGTCTTCTTCTGATTTTATCGAATGTTGACGATTCAAATAAGAATACATTGCAGGTATCACATACAGAGTCAAAGTCAAGGAAAATAAGAGACCACCAATGATGACAATACCCATTGACATACGGCTTTTTGAACCTGCTCCCAATGCTAAAGCGATGGGCAATGCACCCAGCATCGTCGCAAAAGAAGTCATCAAAATAGGTCGGAAACGACTTGTCGCTGCTTGTATGACAGCTTCAGTTTTTTGCATTCCCGTCTCTCGCAACTGATTGGCAAATTCAACAATTAAAATACCGTTTTTCGTCACCAAACCGACGAGCATTATGATACCAATTTGAGAAAATATATTCAATGTTTGATTGAAAAACCACAACGAAAATACCGCACCACCCAAAGCCAAAGGCACTGTCATCATGATGACAAAAGGGTCAACGAATGACTCAAATTGCGCTGCCAAAATGAGGTAAACCAACAACAAAGCCAAAAGGAAAGCAAACATAGAATTGCCTGAACTTTCCGCAAAATCTCGTGATGACCCCGTTAAATCAGTAGAAAAACTCTCATCTAATGTCAATTTGCCAATTCTTTTCATTTCAGCTATGCCATCCCCAATGGTATATCCTGGTGCAACAGAAGCCGAAACGGTTGCTGCTTTGTACCGATTGTAATGGTACAACTGAGGGGGGCTTGAACGTTCTTCAACGCGCACAATATTGTCCAATTGCACCAAATCACCACGTTGGTTGCGGACAAAAAGCGACTTTAAATCCAATGGTTCATCTCTATTAGCTCTATCAACTTGCCCGATGATTTGATATTGTTTGCCACTCATATTAAAATAGCCATACCGCAAACCAGAAAGCGACAATTGAAGCGTTTGAGCGACATCAATAACGTTAACACTCAATGAACGTGCTTTTTCACGGTCAATTTGGATAAATAATTCGGGTTTATTAAATTTTAAATTCACATCTGCGTTCATCAAAATTTTACTTTTGCTGACTTCTTCCATGAATTTTGGCACTTTATCCACCAATTTTTCAAAATCGAGTGCCTGCAAAACAAACTGAACAGGTTGTGAACCACGCCCACCTGTTGTTTGAATGGTTTCTTGTTGCAAAACAAAACAACGGGCTTCGTTGAATTGCCTAAATTTCGCATTCAATTTAGCGTAAATTTCTTGCTGTGATCTTTTTCTTTCATTTGGTTCAGTCAACATCAAACGAATAAAACCCGAGTTCGCACTACCAGAACCTGTAAAACTGGGCGATGTAACGGACAATGCAAATTTACTTTCAGGCAGAGAATCTTGCAGATAACTTACTATTTTATAAACGTACCTATCCGTATATTCATAAGTAGCTCCTTCAGGTGCCGTTATCATCATACGCAAATACGACCGGTCATCAAGCGGTGCTAACTCCTCTTGCAGTTGATTATAGTAATAATAAGTACCAAAACCCATAAGCGAAAACAACGGGAAAACCACCCATTTGTAGTGCATAAAACCGCGCAAACGGTCATTATAACTTTTCTCCAAATTTCGAAAGAAAGGTTCGGTAGCAGTATAAAACCATGTTTTTTTATCTCCTTTTCGAGTGAGGTAGGCATTCAGCATCGGTGTTAATGTCAGAGACACAAAAGCCGAAATAAGTACCGAACCCGCTAAAACGACCCCAAACTCTTGGAACAGTTTCCCGATAAAACCTTTCATAAAAATGACGGGTAGAAACACCGCAGCCAACGTAACAGACGTAGAAATGACCGCAAAAAAGATTTCACGCGAGCCGAGAATCGCTGCTTGCACAGGATTCATGCCGCCCTCCACCTTCTTATAAATGTTTTCTGTCACCACAATACCGTCGTCAACGACCAAACCCGTTGCCAAAACGATGGCTAATAAGCTTAATACGTTGATAGAATATCCCATGATATACATGATAAAAAAAGCACCCAACAGCGATACTGGAATATCAATGAGCGGTCGAAAAGCAATTGCCCAATCTCGGAAAAACAAGAAAATAATAATCACAACCAAGCCAATAGCAATAAAAATTGTCTCTTTTACTTCTGTTATTGCTCTGCGAATAAATTTCGTTTGGTCAATACCGATGGCTAATGTAATGTCTTGCGGTGCATCAGCCTTTAATTTTTCTAACTTTTTATAAACATTATCAGCAATATTGATATAGTTGGCACCGGGTTGTGGACTTATTGCAACAGCAACCATTGCCACATTATTAATGCGCAAATTGGTGTCTTCATTTTCTGGTCCGACATTTACTTTGCCAATATCTTTATATTTTATCGTTCCATTCGCATCTTGTTTGATGATTAATTCCTCGAAATCGCTGACAGTCAATAGTTTACCAAATGTCTTTACGGCTAATTCTGAATTATCACCCACAATTTTTCCAGAAGGTAATTCAATATTTTCTTTATCTAATGCTTGTTTAACATCTAAGGGTGTCAATTTGTAGGCAGCCAGCTTTTGAGGGTCAAGCCACAACCGCATCGCAAAACGTTTTTGCCCCCAAATGCGGACATTGGCAACATCAGGAATTGTCTGAATACGTTCAGCAATCACATTTTCAGCATAATCTGATATTTCTAAAATATTGCGCGTATCGCTTTTAACCTCAATCGAAAGAATCGCATCACTATTGGCATCTGCTTTGTCAACCGTTGGCACACCGTCAATGTCTTGAGGCAAAGAGCGTACTGCTTGACTTACTTTGTCACGCACATCGTTCGCTGCTGCTTCCAGATTTGAATTAATATCAAACTCAACAGTAATACTCGATGAGCCTTGATTGGAAGAAGAACTTATGGACTTGATACCCGCAATACCATTTATCGCCTTTTCCAAAGGTTCCGTAATTTGCGATTCAATGATTTCTGCATTCGCACCCGAATACCCTGTTCTGACCGAAATGACAGGCGGGTCAATGCTCGGATATTCACGAACGCCTAAAGATTGAAAACCAATAATACCAAACAACAGGATTATCAGATTCATAACAATTGCCAAAACTGGACGGCGGACACTTATAGATGAGATATTCATTTTTGATTCATAATTTTTATTAAAAAGCAAAGTAGCAAGGTAAAGGTGAAAAGAATTTTGCGTCTCTTTTTTTTAAATAGCGTTACCACATTTTATTTAGACGAAAAACGCAAAGGAAGCGAAAAAGCCGATGCTTCTCACAGAAACATCCTCTTTTTTCAGGTTTCGCTCATCAGCGTTCTTCTATAAAATAACTTTTTTTGAATCAAGGCCCTCCCTCAGTATAAAACACTATTTCGGGGGTTAGAACCGCACTAATTAGCAAAAACGATTCAAACTTGAGAGTCTAAAAAATTCTATATAAACGTAAAAGTTTAAAAATGAATAGTTGAGAGAAGAAATTATAACCGAACACGTACTCCGTTGTACCAAATGGGTAGAAATTTCTAACGAACATGTACAACGTTGACGACAGGGTAAGGTATTTTTAAACGCATATTAATTTTCTACACCCCTCAGTATTTCATCCCTTTTCTCCTTTGAAGTGAAGTGGAAATTTTGCACCTTTGTCTTTTATAAGTCTTTAAAAATCAACAAAGTGCAAAGGTTTACTACCACTCTACAAAGCATAAACGGTGCAACTTCACCTATTGTAATAGCTCTTGTGCCGTTTGAGGTTGAAGCCATTTTCAGTGTCAAAAATCGAGTGGACATACGCGGTACGATAGACGAACATCCGTTTGAGCGAACCCTTTTGCCTTTGGGCGATGGGCGACATTATTTTATGCTCAACGCCAAAATGATGAAAGCAATCCGCAAAAAAATGGGCGATGAAGTCTATATTGAAATTGAAGAAAAAGAAAATACAAGCTACAAAGAGGTCGAATTGCCCGACTATTTCTTAATGGAATTGGAAGAAAACCCTATCGCAAAGGAACAATATGAATTGAGCAATCCGTCTGCAAAACGCTGGGTCGCACAGTTTGTTACAGAACCTAAAAGCGCGGATGCTAAGGCGAAACGGGTCATAAAAGCAATTGAAGTTTTGGAAAGAAACAGCCGTATTCGGATAGAAAAAGAAAAAGCGAAAAAGTGACCCCCTTCCAAAGGAATCCTTCGAATCAGTATAAACCTTTAAAATTCAAGTAAAATGACTAAATTTCTGACATTATGGGCGTTTATTGCCTTCGTTATCAGTTGCGACAAGCCCGCAGCCCATAAAAATACACTTGTATTGGTTGCTTATGAAGACACGTCCAAATCCGACAGTTGGGGCTTCAAAGACACAAGCGGGCAAATCGTTATTCCTCCTGAATACAATGCTGTTTTTGCAGATAGTTTCGTGCATGATATAACTTTTGTTGTCAAAAAATCAGCGGACAAAAAGGACAGCGAAACGGGAATCATTGCCATTGACAAAAAAAACAAATTCGTCCTAAAACCCTTTATTTTTGACAATGGACCCGACTATCTTCAAGAAGGCCTTTTCAGATTTACAGAAAACGGAAAAATGGGTTTTGCAGATATAAACGGCAAAAAAGTCATTCCTGCGAAATATACTTTTACCGAAGCATTTCAAGAAGGCTTTGCCGCATTTTGCGAAGGCTGTAAAAAAGAAAATATGGGCGAACACTGGCGCATGGTTGGCGGAAAATGGGGTTTTATGGATAAAAACGGAAAAGAAATTATTGCACCACAATATGATGAAGTTAGTAATTTCAAAGAAGGAGTTGCGGAAGTCACTAAAAAAGGTGAAAAAATGCGTATCAATCCAAAAGGTGAAGTTGTCAAATAAATTAAGTCAAGTATCGGATATTTTAATAATATCCGATACTTATGACCCATAAACTTATGAAACTTGACGTAAATTTTGTTCAACTTCTTTAGAAACGCCCCCCTCCCGGTTATCTCGGGATGAGCCATCAGTATTTTTATCCAAATTACCACTTTGAACCTTCGCAAATAGGTGTTTAAATCGCAAAAACTGCATTTCAAACCATTCATAACTCGCTGCCGACATCATTAAAGTTAAAGCAAATGTCATAAAATAATAAACCGTATTCGACCACCAATCATCGAGATTTGGATTAAAAAAACGGGCGGCATGAAGCCCAAACATGATTGCAATGCCATGCCACATATATATTGAGTAAGAAATTTTACCCAAATAATCGAGCCATTTATACTCCAAATTAAAGAGGCTATTAGGATTTGCAGCCAGGTTGAGTATCAAAACAATAAAAAACAAAGCGTAAAACTCGTGGTTGGCAAAAGGTACTTCAATCCCAAAAAGCATGAGCAATATAACAACTACTAAAGTCAAAATTTGCGTTAAAGGCAAAAACAAAGGGCGCAATATTTTCATGTTCAAATTGAACAAAAAATAAGCACCAATACCGCCAATTGCCATACAACTAATACGCAGCAAGGAGAAAAATTTATAAGCCGATGTAATGATTTTTATTTTTAAAGGTGCTTGACTGATATCGGTGGAATGGTCAGAAAAAAGATACAAAACATTGGTTATCAATATTATATATAAAACAATACTTATTAAAACAACTAAATATCGACGTGACCATTTGACCATCCATGGCCAAATCAAATAAAATTGTTCTTCAATGCCAATACTCCATGATTGTGCGATATAGGGCATATAGTCATATAAATTATAGACAATGTTGGGAAATAAAATGGCATAGAAAAAAACCTTAGTTCCAAACTTGTAATGCACCCCCTCAGTATAGACGGGAATATCGAAGTAAGAAATATGAGGCAAAACGAATAGTCCAAGAATGATAATGAGATAATAAAGCGGCCAAATACGCAAAACGCGCCGAATGTAAAACGCCTTGACGAAAACTGTTCCGAAGCGTTCTTTCTCAACCAATAAGAGATAAGTTATCAAGAAACCACTCAAAGTAAAGAACAGTGTAACACCCAATTCACCAACAATTTTGATGAAATGCCATTTATGAAACAGGCTCGGCAAGCCAAAAAATAACTTAATTTGCTCTAAATGATGGATAATAACCACGAAAGCGGCTATAAAACGAAGACCATTAAGACTTGGGAAAAATACCTTAGACGTGCGTGCGCTCATATTATGTTTGCTTTCTCGTTACAAGTATGTTGTCAATAATGATGCAAAAATAAGTAAACTTTCGTTTTCAATCAAATAGTTTAATTTTTCATAGCGAAACTACGGTTTTGGTGTTAGCCAGAATAAATCTCTGATGTTGTGATAGCCTGATTAAGATTAAGAGGCTGTCTCAAAAGGCAAATCGAAATTTTTAGTGCAAAATATTCTATGGTTTTGGGCACCATGTTCGGGAAACTTTAAAAGTTTCCCGAACATAAACGCCTTCAAAAAGAATAATATTTGGGACAAAAAAACTTGAAATACCTTTTGAGACAGCCTCTTAATCTTTGCCAAACGATAACATTAAATCTCGGCATCATCTAAATCCTGCTTTATTCGTTGGCTCGGTTCGACATAAATCTCTAATTTGATTTTGTCTTTACCTTTCATCCCTTTCCATTCCGCAACGGCATCATTTAAAACGGCTAATATATTCCATCGTTCATTTTTAGGCTCTTTTGACAAAAACAGGTCGTATCCACGCAAAACGATGTGAATTTCATGAGCATCAAGCCATGAGAAATCACAAAGACAGTCGAACAAAGCATCTAAATTCTTTCCAAAATACGCAGGCAATTTGAGCCCTTTTTGTATTTGTTGATAAAAATCGAGCATGGTTTCAGCTTTACCGCCATCAATATAAGCGATGAGCATGTCTGCATCGCGTGTTTTAGGCTCGTAGGCTGCTTTTAAGATTTTAAAGTTTGACATAATTAAAGTTTATTTTTGAAAGCAATAAAGTTCATTGGACTTCCACAAAAGTCAGATAATGGTCATTGGTGTACCACGCCCGATTGTCAGAACCTGTGACAAGCCTTTCGACGCCTCGATTGACACCACCGCGCTTGGGATTGACATCCCATTCTTGATATTTTATTTTTTTTCCAGTATTGTCTTTTATCGCCAAACGCCGTTCTCGATTTTGAAAATTTCTGCCGCCCACATAGCCCGGCATCGCCTCGTTATGTTCACGGACATATTGAAGCACTTTGTAAACTTTTGCAGGAATTCGATTATTGGCAACGTTTGGCGGTGTTCTATCGTCTGTTTGACTGTTTCCAGCACGACTTGGTCCATTTTGCTCGGTTTTAGCCGAACTTTGGTTGGGCTGTTGTTTTTGTGATTGACCACAACCCATTAAACAGAAACCGACAATAAGAAAAAGTGTGTGAATAAATTGTTTATACATATATAATTCGATTTGTGCTCTAAAAGTAGATAAAAATTTATATTGCGCAATTTTTTTCCATACAAACAGTGAAAATCTATGATATTTTTTTTTAGAAACACTACCCAAAACGCATAAACCCTGAATTTTAGAATTATGTAAAAATGGAATTATCCATCATTTTGTCCTCATCTCCAAAGAAAAAGATAATTTTGCGGCTTTAAATCACAAGACTATCCACTATCTACTGTCATCTATCAACTAATTATGGAACTGAATCAACTGCATAAAATCTATTTTATCGGTATTGGCGGCATCGGTATGTCCGCTTTGGCGCGTTATTTCATGGGCCGCGGCATTGAAGTGCATGGTTATGACCGCAGGGAAACGGAATTGACCCGTGCGCTCGCATCAGAAGGTATGATTATTCATTACACCGATGATGTGACGTACATTCCAAAGAACATTGACTTGGTCGTCTTCACGCCCGCTGTGCCAAAAGAACATACAGAGTTGAATTATTTTCAGAATAATAAGACACCTATTTTGAAAAGGTCGGAAGTTTTAGGGCTTATTTCACGCGGTATGAAGTGCATAGGTGTAGCTGGAACGCATGGGAAAACGACAACTTCCAGCCTTGTGACACATATATTACGCGTCGGTGGCATTGATGCTACAGCATTTTTAGGTGGTATATCTCTGTCCATCGGTTCTAATTTTGTGCAAGGACAATCCGATTGGGTCGTGGTCGAAGCAGACGAATATGATCGTTCTTTCCTTCGATTAAGCCCTGATATCGCGATAATTACAAGCATGGATCCCGATCATTTGGATATTTATGGCGATGAAAAGACGTTTCGTCAAGCATTTCGAGATTATACACAAAAGGTAAAAACAGGTGGACACGTTTTCAAAAAACAAGGCTTAATACTGAGGGGGGGTAAAGACCAACCTGTAGCTTGGTCAACGTATGGTTTAAAACTTGGTGATTATCGGGCCGTAAATTTAAGGGTTGAACAAGGCTTTTTTGTTTTTGATTATAAAAGCCCAAAAGGTGATATTTTGAATATCAAAACAACGCTCCCTGGTCAACACAATATCGAAAATGCAACGGCGGCTATTGCCGTTGCTCAACAATTAGGCGTAACTAGTGAAAAAGTAAAAGAAGCTTTATCTACGTTTAAAGGCATCAAAAGGCGTTTTCAGTTTATCTATCAGAATGATAATCAAAGACTTACGTTTATTGACGACTACGCCCATCACCCTACGGAACTCAATTCAGCGATTTTAGCAGCACGAACTTTGTACCCAAATCGTCGATTGATAGGCATTTTTCAACCACATCTTTTTTCAAGAACGAATGATTTTCAAGACGCTTTTGCTGCTGCATTAGATAAACTGGATGAGACTGTATTGCTTGACATTTACCCTGCCCGAGAGTTGCCGATGGCTGGGGTCACATCTGAAATTTTGTTCAACAAAATGAAAAACCCAAACAAAACCTTGACGACTAAGGCAGAATTAATGTCCTTACTGAGGGGTCGCTTTTCATCTGAAAATTTGACAAACACAACTATTCTGACACTTGGTGCGGGTGATATTGACACTTTCGTCACCCCTATTTCTGATTTACTCAATGAATTGATATGAATTTTTCAAAATACGTAAAATATTTTTTATTTTGGGTTGGTTACTTCATTGTAGCACGACTCATTTTTGTACTATACCATTTTGACAATACACAAAGTATTGGTTTTCAAAACATTATTGAAGTATTCACTCACGGTATTCGATTAGACTTATCGGCTGCAGGTTATTTTTCTATTCTACCTTTTATGCTTTATAGTTTTTCTTTTTTATTTAATCGGAAAGAAAATTTTGGAGGAGTAATTAAAATCTATACAATTGTCTTCATCCTCATTTCCTCAAGTTTGATTGCTGCCGATTTAGAATTATTCAAAAATTGGGGCTATCGGATTGATGATACATTTTTGAAATACCTTATGTCGCCAAACGAGGCGGCAGCTTCCGTCATCTCCTACCCTGTTTTTACATTGGTGTCGATTTTTCTAATCTTTTCTATTGTATCGATTTATATTTTCAATAAAAAAATGGGTTTTAATGACGGGGTGACTTTGAGTCACCCCGTCATTGCTCAAAAAAAAATTATCCATTTTTTCTTGGGCATAGTCGTGACGGTTGCCTTGATATTACCTATTCGTGGTGGCTGGCAATTAGCCCCTGTGAATCAAAGTGCAGTCTATTTTTCGGATAAACCATTTGCCAATTATGCGGCGGTTAATCCAATGTGGAATTTCTTTGTATCTGTTTTTGAAAAAACATCCGAAGATAGAAACCCTTATACTTATTTTCCTGAAAATGAAGCTGTTGCGACATTAAAAGTGCTATTTTCAGATTCCTCAAAAACGCAGAAATTACTACGGAGCGACCTCACTCAACCCAATATCATCATTATTACGTATGAAAGTTTAACTGCAAAAGTCATTGAAAGATTGGGCGGAGAAAAAGGCATAACCCCCAATTTTGATACACTTTCTCATGAAGGTGTTTTGTTTTCAAATATTTATTCAAGCGGCGATAGAACGGATAGAGGTTTGGTTGCTGTATTGTCTGGCTACCCTGCTATTCCTCGCGCTAACGTGATGGAAGTGCCGCGCAAGTCGGCGCAACTGCCCATTTTGAGTCAAATACTGAGGGGGGTAAATTACAACACAGGTTTTTATTACGGCGGCGAAGCAGAGTTTGCCAATATGAAATCTTACCTTCTGACAGGTGAGTTTTCAAAATTAATAACCAAATCTGATTTCAAAAAAGAAGATTTGAGCAGTAAATGGGGTGCATTCGACCATATCGTTTTTGACCGTTTGCTGCTTGATTTACAAGGATTTAAACAACCTTTTTTTGTTAATCTGTTGACGCAAAGCAGCCACGAGCCTTTTGAAATCCCAAAAGGTTGGGGGAAACAAAATTTGCCGCCTACGGATGATTTAGATGAAAAATTTCGACGTGTCCATTTTTACAGCGACCAAGCCTTAGGCGCATTTATACGCGAAGCAAAAAAACAAGATTGGTGGAAAAATACTTTAGTCATTGTTATTGCCGACCATTCATCCATGCACATTGAACCGCATGATGATTTTTTTGGTAAGTTTCATATTCCTATGTTGTGGATTGGCGGAGCATTAGGAGTGCATGATACGATAGTGCCAGAAGTCGGTTCCCAAGTAGATTTGGCAGCCACCTTATTGGCTCAGCTCAATATCAATCATAAGGATTTCCATTGGTCTAAAAACATATTAAGTCTTGATTATCAGCCTTTTGCGTATTTTGCTTTTCAAAATGGTTTTGGTTTTGTTCAAAAAAACAATCGTTATGTGTTCGATACTGAGGGGTCGTTTTTTATTCAAAAGGAAGGTCAAATTGACAGCTTAGACATCAGAAAAGGCAAGTCATTTTTACAGATGAGCTATCAAGACTACCTTAAGAAGTGAAAAGTTAGAAGTGAAAAGTGAAAAGTGAAATATTGCATTTTTCACTTTTCACTTCTAATTTTTCACTTTTTCCCGTCAAGCCCTTTTGTAGGTTGTTTTGGTTGAATCTGAACTTTGGGTGTTTGTTGATTCATATTGTTGTCCAAAGATTTAGGCGTTTGAAACTGAACCACTACTTTATAACCTTTATCAATATTTTTAACCATCGGCTGCAACATCATTTGCATCACTTCTTGAGCTCGAACTTCTGCTTTTTTATAAATATCGCTTTGATCTGCCTCGTTTCTAAAAGCTTGACGCAGTTTATTGACATTGTCGTTGAAGTCTTGTGAAGTCAAATCACGCATCAAACCAATATCCAAATTTTCAACTTTTGGATAGACTTCGTGGCTCAATATCTGCGGTTGTGGCAAAGTGACAACAATCGTTTTGGAACGACTGTCAACCGACACATTAAAGTAGTTTTGTAGGTTAAAACCGACTTTCATGATGCTCATGGCGACAATTTCCAACTCTGTTGTTGACACATTATACCCTAAAAGCTTAGAAGAATTCTGTATTTTAATGCCTTTTTTGTCCCTAACTTCCACCACTGCCAACTCCGTAATCGCTCGTTCGACCCGTTCTTTCATCATGCCATGTGCACGGGAAAAATCACGTATCGCAGCTGTTTCCTGCAAGCGTTTGACCATCGGGCGCAACCCTTCAGTAAGAGCGATGCCACAAGGCGTTTCGATGGCTTTGCCACTGACCGCCAACTTGCCGTCTTGTGTTTTCAGGATAGTACCGATGATGTTTGTAATGAAAAAACAAGTGTATTTTGAAGCCACTTCGTTCAATAAATCGACCGCGTTGCTCGATTCATTTTCGTACCAAGATTGATACGTTTTATTGGTTGTATCGCCCAAACTGATAAAATCATTGAAATACATCTGCCGAATGGACGGGTGCATTTTGCGGTATTCATTGACCGCCGCAGACTTTTGTTGCGTTGACAAATTCATACGATTAGCGACATGGACGACCAAATTGGTGTTAAAATCTAAGATTAATTGGTCAAATTCGTTCTTATATCGCTGCGGATTTGAGAGAATTTCAAGTGTTTTTTGATTGTCCAATTGCATTTTAAAATCGGAAGGCACATAAGTTACTTGCATCGCTCGCGGGATGCTGCTAACCGTATCACTCTCCCCACCGAAGGCTTTGTACAGCAAAAAACCAGCTGCACAAAGCAGTGTAAACAATATCAGTTTTTTTCCAAAAGTGACTTCTTTTGCCCCCTCAGTATGTGGGCGATTTTTAGGTATTGTCATTGATTATTAATGTTTTATCTCTCTTGAATAAATAATATAATCGGTACGTGGTATCGGTGTAATATTTAGCTGGCGACACATCGTTATCAACTGACCCCGATGAGATGTGGAATGATTCATCGTATGCAATATCATTTCTCTGACCATTTGAGTCATTTCTGTTTTGAGTGAAATGAGTGAAAATGTGCATTTATCTATAAAAAAAGGCGCAGGTTTTTCTTCTACATATTGGGCAAAAGCAGCCGATGATTTGAGTAAACCATTAAAAACATCTTCATTTGAGCCTTCAAAAAACTTTGAAGGAAAATCCGTTGGTGAATGACCATTTAAACGTTCAAGCCACAGAGCCTCTGCGTCCCAAATATGCAATAAAGTTTTGCGAATTGAAGGAAAACTACTCTCAACGTGTTGCGAAATAAGCGCATCATCCACTGAGCGAAAAAGTGTTATCAGATTTTCATTTGCCCATAAATTGTAGCGGGCATACTCGACAAGCATTTGTTTCATAGATAAGATTCGGTTAATTTAAGTTATTGATAGCGGTTGATTATGGGTATTTCATTAAAATTACGTGTATTTTGATTAACCTATCCCAAAGTTAAGTTAATTTTGCGCTATGTTGTATGAACAAACCACCATAAATTGTCGAGGTACATTGCTTGATCTATCTTCGCCCGTTGTCATGGGCATTTTGAATGTGACTCCTGATTCATTTTTTGCTGACAGTCGAGCGAACAATGTGTTATCGCTATTAGCACAAGCCGAAAAGCAACTTTTAGAAGGTGCAAAGATTTTAGACATTGGCGGTATGTCCACTCGACCAGGTGCAGAAATGGTAAACGAGATGACAGAATTGAATCGTATTGTGCCTGCCATACGTGCCATTACAAGAGCTTTTCCCGAAGCTATTGTCTCCGTAGATACGTTTCGCGCAAACATCGCTCGGGCTTGTGTTGACGAAGGAGCGCATATCGTTAATGATGTTTCAGGTGGCAGTTTAGACGACAATATGTTCGCTAAAATTGCAGATTTAAACGTCCCTTATATATTGATGCACATGAAAGGAACACCTCGAACAATGCAAAAATTGACTAAATACGACGATGTTGCGTTAGAAGTCCTCGATTTTTTCATCGAAAAGGTCGGTTTACTGAGGGGGTTAGGGGTTAAAGATATTATCATTGATGTCGGCTTTGGTTTTGCTAAAAATACAGAACAAAATTTCGAGTTGTTGCGAAAGCTCTCTGTTTTTAAGATTCTTGAATGCCCCATTTTGGCGGGTATTTCTCGGAAAGGCATGATTTGGAAAACTTTGGGTGTGACTGCTGAGGAATCGTTGAACGGTACAACGGCTGCGCATATTTTTGCTTTACAAGGCGGTACAAAAATCCTCCGTGTGCACGATGTAAAGGCTGCTGTTGAAGCAATTTGTATTTTTGAAGCATTTCAAAATACATTAAATATTTCCGAAATACAATTGTTTTGACGTATTTTTATTATAAAATTGTCATAAAATAATGGTTATTGTAGAATAAACCATGTAATTTGCATCGCTATTTTTTTCAAACATACAGACGTAATCAATTCTTTTCCCAAGACAGGTATCCACTCTTCTGAGAAACTTCACAATCTTATCATTTTTCATCATGCTACCTAAGTGTGGACAAGTGGACGTATAGAATTCTATACTTTCAAAATAAAATACGCTATTCAGGGTAATTTATTAACATCATGATGAAATAAACTTGAATTAAATTTAATTTTTTATATACTTTCACGCTTTCAAACTAAGCGTTAAATAGAATAAAAACAGCTCATCATTTTGGAATATTTAAGTGAAGATACCATCAAGCGATCGACTTTATCGTTTATGAAAACGTATTATAAGTTTAGACCGCGCAATGGCGAAACCGTCATTCATTATGACATGATGCACCCATCTGGTGTTGTCGTTGACGGACAACTGACATTTCCGAAAGAAGATGGTTCGCAGTTCGTTGCGACTTTCGAAGCCACATCAGCCAGTACCGCAGATGAAATCCTCTACCGCATCCAAACAAAACAATTACAATGGGATGCTGTTGCAGTGGGTTCATTGGCAATGCTCATTCCCATGGTCTTTTTATGGGCATTGAAGGTCTGGACAATCACAGAAGTAGGTTGGGTTTTCAGTGCTTTACTCATTATTTCATTGTTTATTTTAGGGTTTTTAGCCTACCAAATGTTTAATCGCACCTCTGGTCGTTATCGTTATATATATGCCATTGAGCAGTTTAAGCAATACCACGCAGACGAACAATGGGTCGCATTGGGCAACGATGTTTTTACAGAGCCGATGGACACTAATTTCTCCGAACTCAAACTTCAATGTGTCAAAAATGGTTTTGGTTTACTGACTGTTGATAAAGAAGAGCATGTCAATTTGCTTATTACACCTGCTCGTGAGGAAGTTTTTGGCAGAAAACGCAGTAAATTAAAATTTGAAGAAACTCGTGTCGTTAATTCTGGACTACAAAGACTTTCTCCAAAAAGATTAGAACGTTATGCGCGACCTTATCTGAATCAAATTGTCATCAGTTCACTTTCATTTATCATATTGAGTGGCTTGTTTTTTCGTTCTTGGCAACAACGCCCTGTTCTTTCCGTGAGCGACGAAGTGGCTTTTCGTGATTCTATGACACTACGCAGTAGTATGATGGAACAAAATAAGGAGCCGAGGGAATATATATATCTGCAAGAAGATGTCGTCAAAAATAGCCCAAACCTAAATACTGATGCAACAACCGTCAGCAATCCGCCTATTGAACCCATGAATGTGGGTTTATATGTTTTTACGGTTCAAGATGGTTATATTTCATACGAATGTGAACGGATTGATATGCAAGGGACAAAATATGTCGTTCAAGATTTAACTTTCAAGAATTTTGATGATGCCAAACGCCGTATTGAACACCTAAAAACATTTGGTCTGATTGCCAATGCTATTTCACTTGATTGCACGACCAATGGTAAGCCAAAACACGATTACTGTGTCTATTATGAAGTCATATTCAATGAGGAAAAAACCGCCAATAGCAAAGCTATTGAAGTCAAAAGACAACTCGAAAAACTTAATCTGAACCATGAGTTTATCAAAATTCGGGTACTTAATTTTCAAAACTATTAGATAATGGATACTTGATAATGGAAAATGGATAATTGTGTTGTACATCAATGCGTAAATATTCATCATTTATCATTTATCGTTCATCATTTACGTATGCCTTTTATTGAAAAATCTACATACCAACCTCCCTCTCGTTTCCGCAATATGCACGTCAATACGCTCTACCCTGCCCTTCTAAGGCAGATTAAAGGCATTGACTATCAACGTGTTAGACTCGACTTGCCCGATGGTGATTTCCTCGATTTAGATTGGTCTTATACTCAAAAAAGTGTTGAGACCGATAAACTCATTGTCTGTGTACATGGTCTTGAAGGTCATGCACGTCGCCCTTATATGGCGGGAATGATGAAACGGTTTAATACTGAGGGCTTTGATGCGGTCGGTATCAATCTGCGTGGATGTAGTGAAGAGCACAATCGTAAATTGGCTTGTTATCACAGTGGATATACAGATGATTTAGCTCTCATTATTGATAAAATCTCTGCCGAAGAACGTTACAAAAATATTGTCGTTTTGGGGTTCAGTGTTGGCGGTAATATCGTTCTGAAATATGCAGGTGAAAAAGGTAAAAATTTGCCTAAAACGGTTAAAAACATCATCGCTTTTTCAGTTCCCTGTGACCTTGAGGGCGGTAGTGTTGAATTAGAAAAACGGCACAATAGATTTTATCAATGGCAATTTTTAGTGACACTTAAACAGAAGGCTCGTGCCAAGTTTAAACGTTTTCCAAACGCTTTCAACTTGGAGGAGGCACTAAAAGCTAAATATTTTAGACATTTCGATGACCATTTCACGGCTCCTGTCAATGGATTCATAGATGCTACCGACTATTGGACAAAAGCAAGCAGCTTATATTATTTGCCAAATATCGTTGTCCCTACTTTGCTCGTGAATGCGGCGGACGATACTTTTTTAAGCCCAACTTGTTTTCCTATTGATTTGGCGCAATCGAGTGATGTTTTTCATATTGAAATACCAAAATATGGCGGACATTTGGGTTTTATGGCTTATGATACTGAGGGGTATCTTTGGACTGAAAATCGGGCGATTCAGTTTGTAAACAACTGTTAATCAAGGACTTATTTTGCCCACAAATTGACCTTCCAAAATTTCATCTTTGACAATAAACAGCGGTCTGCCTTTTACTTGAAAGAAGATACGCAATAGGTATTCACCCATAATGCCCATAAAAAACAATTGAATGCCGCTAAAAAAAACAATGATGAATATCGTTGCCGTAAAACCTTGTGGAACATCGTTGAAGACTATTTTTCGGTAAATACTGTAAATCAAATATATGAATGACGAACCAACTGCTATATAACCCACCCGTTTGATGAGTTTGATGGGAAATTCAGAAAAATTGAAAATGCCATTATATGCCAATTCTAATAACTTTCTAAAACTGTACTTCGACTCTCCAGCTGCCCGTTCTGAACGTTCGTAATCAATCCCTATTTGTTCAAAACCAATCCATGAGCGCATACCCCGCATATAGCGGCTTTCTTCTGGCATCTGATTCATAACATCCACAACACGACGCGACATAAAGCAAAAATCACCTGAATCCAGTGGAATATCAATATAAGAAATAGTTTTCAAAAGACGATAAAACAAACCATAAGCGGTCTTTTTCAAGACATTTTCCTTGCGTTTTGTTCTGACAGCATAAACAACATCATACCCTTCTTTATATTTTTGGTAAAATTCGGTCAACAACTCAGGCGGGTCTTGCAAATCACCATCAATCACCATAACCCCTTCCCTACCACGCGCTTTTGCAAGCCCAGCAGACAGTGCAATTTGATGTCCATAATTACGTGCGAGGAAAACACAATGATAGCGTTTATCCACCAAAGCCACTTGTTGCATCAATGTTGCCGTAGTATCACGGCTCCCGTCGTTCACCAAAACGACTTCTATACTGAGGGGGGTCGCATCCATCAAAGCATTGAGCCTTTGGATTAAAGAAGGGAAAGATTCTGTCTCATTGTATAAAGGAGCGACAATAGATATATTGACCATTTGTTAATTATCATTCATGAGTTGAACCGCACGGCGATTAAAATTATTTTGAACACCGCCGTTTCCATCTATCAGACTGCCTGTTTGTTCGTTGGGAATACTTTTATAAAGTTCAGTTACCCAACGCGGGTTATTGGTTTCACCACGACAGGTTGAATGTAATTGACGATAGCCGTTGGCTATCAGATTAGGATTATAGAACAAAAACTTAACGTTGGTTTGCTGTGTCTTTTCAACTTTATTATAAATCCAAATCTCATAAGGCGGCGCATTCATTTCATTTTCAACGGTAATCATATCATCGGGGCGACCGTATTTCAAATAAACACGACCTCTATCTGTTTCAAAACCAAAGCCAAAACCATAATTGTACATTCTGTCAACAGCGCCCACAATGTGCATATATTCATCATGTGCTTGTTCAGGCAGGTTTGGGCTTAATTTTGTAAAATATTGAAAGATATAACGTCTTTGAGCTGTTAAATCCTTGGTTTTCAACATTTCATTAATCACAATCACATCTTCTTCGGGCACTTTCATAAGGATAGATTTCAAGGTATAGCGCAAATCTTTTTCTTCTAATTGTCCTACAAATTCAGAAGATAAAGCTTCGTTCGACAGTGTATCTACTTTAATTTCTAAGTTTGGATTACTGCGTTGGAACATGACTTCTTTTTCGCTCAAAAGTTCATTCTCGCGATTACGAATGCTGACCACAAAGCGATAGTTGCCTGATTCAAGACCGGATATATCTAATTGTAGCAAATTGACGATAAAAGGCTCTGCCTTCTTGCGTTTATGAGCTATCAGCAACGGTCTATCTGTGGGTTGACCAAACAGCTTTTGCACAGAATAACTGACTAAAAAGTCATCCCCAATGGCTTTATCTGAATTATAAATTTCATTGAAAAATATCAAATTAGGGTGCATTCGGTCATAAAAATTG
>JAYSQG010000454.1:0-2218 GCA_043721685.1 Saprospiraceae bacterium
TTATATGCATAACAAAACTATGAACGCAGTCCCTTTTGGGTTTGTTACATATTTTTTAAAAATTAATTAATTTTTTTTGAAGCATAAAAAAGCGTGTATTATAAGGTTAGATGATGCACGCTTGGTGGGTTCAATCTCCCCTCAGTAAAAAAGCCTTCACTATTTTATGTACGCAATTATCACGCATTGAGCTTTTTAGTTGCCAGAACAAAAATAAACTGTTTACTTTGTATTCGTTTTGAACTTAGATCATAAAGAAATAATGGTTATTGAACTTTTAGAGAAGATTACGCATGAGCTTGAAAAAGCGGAGATACTTTATATGATTTCAGGCAGTATCGCTCTGAATACTTATGCCGTTCCTCGCATGACACGTGATATTGATATTGTGATTGAACTCCCAAAAAAGGATATAGACCGTTTTTGCAAAATCTTTGAAACAGGTTACTATATTGACACCCTTACCGTAAAAGAAGAAGTCCAAAGGAAGGGTATGTTTAATGTCATTGATTTTGAATCGGGTTATAAAATTGATTTCATTATTCGAAAGAACTCCGAGTACCGACAATTGGAATTTTCACGCCGAATCAAAACGAATGTTTATGGGTTTGATGCTTGGATTGTCAGCATTGATGACCTCATAATCTCCAAAATTGCGTGGATTCAAGAACTGCAAAGCAGTCGCCAAATAGATGATATAAGAAACTTACTCCAGAACCCAAAAGTAGATAAAACTTATATTCAGCATTGGTGTAAAACATTAAATTTTAATACTTTTAATTTACTCAAATTATGACTGATACACCTGATTTTGTTTATCAAAAACAATTTGATATTATATTCTCAAAAACACCCAAAGAGCGTTTTCAAATGGGTTTTGACATGATAGAATCTGTAAAACGCATTGTTGAAAATAGTATTCGCAAAGAAATACCTACCATTTCTGATATAGATTTACGGATTGCTGTTTTTAAACGCTATTATCAAAATGATTTCTCACCAACACAGTTGGAGACGATTGGGGCTGCGTTTTTGGCGTATTTAATGCGTAAAACTTTCTAAGTTGTTTAACAAACCTTCTAAGCGGTGTTGGATGTTTTGTTTTCTCGTTCATCACTGTTTTTTGAAGTATCGCCGAAAGGAAAACACTTATGAAAAGCTTTCAAGTGACCCAAACTAAAAAGCCTTGCACGCCGTTTTTCAGGTTGTAAGGCTTTTTTACTGAGGGGGTGCTGAATACGCTGTCCATTCACGTCTGAAGACGTGCCAGAGAGTATGTTGCGCCTTTGGAAAGGCTTACGAGCGACATACGTTGTGCCAGCAGGTCTGTTTAATACACCGAAATATGCGTCCGATTGAAAGTTATAAAATCAGCACCGCCCGTAAAAGTTTTTTCAATATGAGCAAGGTTGGTCTCAAAAAGTGTCAACAAATCGGCATTACTGATATTGCCAAATTGCAACATGAGAACTTTTGGCGGCAGTTGCGTGTCAATAATAAATTTCAACATAGTTTAAGCTGCCAATGTGAGGGGATAAATATTTTTAGTATTGCTCATCATCGAAGCGTAAGGCAAGCATGCCAAAATATCCGCTTTTTCCAAAAAAGGATAATCCTCTAATATCTCCTCCTGAGACATACCACTTGCCAACAATTCAAGCATCTGCGTAACCGTAAAACGCATATTGCGAATCGTCGGTTTCCCTTTACAAACTTCGGGATTGATTGTTATTCTTTCCATATTATTCATTTTTTTACAAAAATACGCCTTTTTAAAGAATGGACAACGTTTTCTAAAAAAATACTGAGGGGGTGTCCGTCTAAATTCTATCATTTCCTTTCAAATCAATCCCCCTCCAAGTACTCGGGGTCGGGGCTAATTCCAAAAACCTTGCAACGCATCTTGCAAGGCTTTTTTACTGAGGGGTGTCTGTTTATGATTGACTAATAACGTCTGAAGACGTGCATAAAATAGTGTGTTGCGCCTTTGGAAAGGCTTACGAGCGAACATACGTTGTGCCAGCAGGGCTTACGAGCGAACATGTTGTGCAAGC
The DNA here is from genome assembly GCA_043721685.1 of Saprospiraceae bacterium. Taxonomy (GTDB): domain Bacteria; phylum Bacteroidota; class Bacteroidia; order Chitinophagales; family Saprospiraceae; genus JAAFJT01. The sequence goes on from JAYSQG010000454.1 coordinate 2,055, forward strand.
AGTCTGCCCCAGCCAAAAAACAAAAGCCGATGCTTCGCTTAGAAACATCGGCTTTCTCTTTTCGTAGGAAAAACTATGCCTGTAATCCTACTTGGAGCGGCATCAATTCGACTTTAATGGTGTTTATTTTCCCTCTTTTGATTTTCACATCTGTCAAGACCTTC
>JAYSQG010000455.1:0-5309 GCA_043721685.1 Saprospiraceae bacterium
AGAAAATCAGCGAAAATCCGTGGCATCCGTGTCATCAGTGGTCAAAAAAATCACTCATTATGATACTTTTCGCCTTTCAAAATCGTAAAAGCCCGGTACAATTGTTCAACAAAAAACAAGCGAATCATTTGATGTGAAAAGGTCATTTTGGATAAAGACATTTTTTGATTCGCTCTCGCATAAACGGCATCTGAAAAACCATACGCTCCGCCAATTTGAAAAATGATGCGTTTGGTCGCGTTCATTTGCTGATTTTCGATGAATTTTGAGAAATCTATGGACGTTAGGTGTTTGCCATTTTCATCTAACAATATCAATAAATCGTCTTTTTGGAGTTTATTCAAAATCAACTCACCTTCTTTGGTTTTTAAGGCTTCTGTACTGAGGGGGGGATTTTTAACGTCGGGCAATACGATCAAATCGAAATTGACGTAGTGTTTTAAACGTTTTTCATAGACGGCAATGCCTTCGTCGAGGTATTTAAAGGCGGTTTTGCCGATGACCCATAGTTCAATCTTCATTATTGTTATATATTTTTTTTGAACACTGATTGGAGTGATTTGCACTGATTTACACAGAATCTATTTCTAACCATTATCTAAGAAAAGAATCTGTGTAAATCAGTGCAAATCACTCCAATCAGTGTTCAAAGGCTTGTCTTTTTATTTCTTTTTCACCTTTTTCAAGGGCAATAAATTCATCGCATTGCGGCTCAAACCTTCGATATCGGCTTTTGCGAAACGACTGCTTTCGTCATAAAATAGGAAAATAACGGGGGCTTCTTCAATCAATATCGCATCCATTTTTTGGTAAATAGCATACCGTTTGGCATCGTCGTTTTCACTTAATGATGATTCATAGAGTTGGTCAAAAGCGGCATTGTTAAAACGTGTATAGTTAGGCGGTGCAGGGTTTTTGGAATAAAAAACGGTGTAAAAACTCTCAGCATCGGGGTAATCAGCAATCCATGAAGCGCGGAAAAAAGGGGCAGTGCCTTTGGTCATCATTTCGCGCAAAGTGGCGGATTCCATGACATCAACGCTTGTTTTGATGCCCAAATCCTCCCATTGTCTTGAAATAAAGGTGCATAAATCGAGGTAATCTTTGTTGGTCATCAATTTGACAGTTGGCAAATTTGCCCCATTTTTGAAACCTGCTTCTGACAATAAACGCCGTGCCTTGTCGGGATTGTAATCGTAACCTTGTACTTTATCTGAAAAACTCGGCAATCCTCTTGGCGTAAAACCCGCAGAAGCACCTTTTCCCATTGAGTTGCGCAACGTTCTAAGCATTTGATTGCGGTCAAAACCATAGTTCAAGGCTTGTCTGACCTTTCTTATACTGAGGGGGGATGTTTTTTGATTTGTGAAATCCATATTGATTCCAAAATATTCGGTATTGAGGTAAGGTGTTTTGATAAGTTGCAATTTACCCAAATGTTTTGGCTGCATCTCACCATCAACGGTCAATAATTCGTTGACAACGGAGGACTCGATGCCTGACATAAAATCCAATTTACCGTGCATCATTTCCAAATAAGCGGTTTTTCTATCGGGCATGAAGGCGACACGGACACCATCGAGATAGGGTAGGCGAGTGCCGTGTTCATCAAAATCCCAGTAATTATCGTTCTTTATCATAAAAAGTCCTTGGTTTTCTAACCATTTTTTGAACCTAAATGGTCCCGTCCCGACTGGGTTTTTTCTAAAATCTTTTTGATAAAAATCAATCGCTTCTTTTGGGACGATGGAACAATATTGCATGGTCAAAATGCCGAGCATTGGGCGGAAAGGTTTTGCCAAATTCAAGACAAAAGTCGAGTCATTGGGTGCTTCAAAAGGTATTTTTGAAGCAATGCGACCTTTGAAAATCCAAGAACCAGGGGAGTTGACAGTCGTGGAGTCAATGATGCGGTTGAAACTGTAAACGACATCAGAAGCGACCATTTGACGCCCTTTTTCATTAGGAAAACAAGCATTATTGTGAAAAAATACATTGTTGCGCAACTGAAAAGTATAATGCAAACCATCGGCTGAAATTGTCCAAGATTTCGCTAAACTCGGTACAATCCGCAACGAATCGTCCACATCCACCAAACAATCAAAAAGCGTTTGAATTGCCCACATATTTGATTGATTGCGTGCAAACGCAGGGTCAAGCGACGTAATGGGATTGATTTGATTGTATCTGAAAACAGATTTATGGTTGTTTTTGTCCTTATCATTGCCACATGAAACGAACAGAATAACGCATGAAAAAGTACAACAAAAAATCCGACCGTGTTCGGGGAACTTTAAAAGTTCCCCGAACATTTTTGCACTGAACCTATTTATACCCCTCAGTATATTGACCATGTTTTTCAAAATTTTGGTGAAAAAACAAAAAACAATGGGTTCGACAAAATTTTTACCTTAGCAAAAAAAAATTGAGCATGAAAAACCTATTAATCATTGTACTATTCTGTTGCCAAAATTTAATGGCGCAACAAGTGACTTATCTAAAAGCTGACCGCTTGTTTGATGGCGAAAATACCCATGAAAAATGGGGTATTGTTGTCAAAAATCAAAAAATTGATACCGTTGGGAGTCAAAAAGACTTGGAACGCAACTTGCCAAAAGATGTGCAAACGATTGATTTTGGCGATGCAACGTTGCTGCCGGGACTGATTGAAGGTCATTCGCATTTGCTTTTGCATCCTTATAATGAGACGAATTGGGATGACCAAGTGTTGAAAGAACCACGTGCGATGCGTGTAGCCCGTGCGACTGTTCATGCTGAAAAGACTTTGATGGCTGGTTTTACGACTGTTAGAGACTTGGGTACTGAGGGGGCTGATTACGACGATGTGGGTTTGAAACAGGCGATAAATGCAGGTATTATCAAGGGACCACGTATGATTGTTGCGACGCGGGCTTTGATTGCAACAGGCAGTTATGCGCCCAAAGGCTTTAGTCCTGATATCGAAGTACCGCAGGGTGCTGAGGAAGCCGATGGTCACGATGCTATAATAAAAGCGGTGCGAACGCAAATTGGTAAAGGGGCAGATGTGATAAAAATTTATGCGGACTATCGTTGGGGGCTTTTTGGCGAATCCAGACCGACTTATACTTTGGATGAAATAAAATTGATTGTTGAAGTGGCTGCATCAAGCGGTCGTGGTGTTGTGGCTCATGCGGGCACAGCGGAGGGGATGCGTCGAGCAATTGAAGGCGGTGTGGAAACGATTGAACATGGTGATGCGGGAACGCCTGAAATTTTTCGTTTGATGGCTTCAAAAAACGTCTGTTTGTGTCCGACTTTAGCGGCGGGTGATGCTATAAGTCAATATCGAGGTTGGGTGAAAGGTAAAGACCCAGAACCTGACCGGTTGCAAAAAAAGCGCAGTACTTTTAAGGACGCATTGGCTGCCAAAGTTAAAATATGTATGGGCGGTGATGTGGGCGTTTTCCCACATGGTGACAATGCACGTGAGATGGAAATGATGGTGGATTATGGCATGTCTCCACTTGAAACATTGCGTTCAACGACCTCTATTAATGCCGATGCGTTTCATTATGGGGACAAAATAGGTCGTTTACAAAGTGGTTTATGGGCAGATATCATAGCTGTGAATGGTAATCCGATGGTTAAAATAAGTGATATCAGGCAAGTGAAATTTGTGATGAAGGATGGTAAAATTTATAAATCTGAAAGATGATACCCCTCAGTATTATGTCCTAAAAACATCTATTTATTAAGCATTTAAACGTTTTGTTATATCTTTTTTTTTTAAAAAACGTTTTGCTCTAGTATATCAAAGGGCGAATTGTTTTTTATATTTGCGATTGAGAATACGGTTCATACCTAACTCAAATAGACAAAACTACACTTTTCCAATTTTAAAAGAACAACTACTAATGACGCAATCTCCACTATTCTATCTTTGTTTTAGTACGATTTTACTGCTATTTACTGCTCCTAAGCCCCTTTTGGCTCAGTCTGACATCATGACATTCAGCCATGACTATTCCCGTGTTAGGGAAATTCATTTTTCGAATAATGGCAAAACGCTCACAGTTAAAAGTGGCGACGAAGTACAAGTTAATACCAAAGGCTTGGTAACATCACCAAGTATCCATGTCTGGGATTTAGACTCTAAAAGCAAGATTTCAGCAATTGCTGATAGAGAATTTGGACGTGCCTCAGCCATTTCTTATGATACCAAATTATTGGCGTTTCGAGATAAAAACACGGTTGTTGTCATGGATTTGGCTACCAAGAAAATATTGAGTACGGTCAAATTTGATGACAATCGATTTTATAAACCTGTTGGGTTTTGTAACAATAATAAAGGTCTCATAGTCGAGCAAGGAGAGAAGTGTTTCGTTTATTCCATCCAAACTGAAAAAGCGACATTTGTTCGGGAATATAAAGCACCCGGTCTGAATCATTTGGTGACTTCGGACGATAAATATGCGATAGAAATGTTTGCGGATAGCTTTCGTATTCAAGACTTCAAAACGGGCAATGATATTTACGAATTTCCAATGATGGAGAATGGCAGAGCAGAGACTTTGCAATCCATAGTGGTTTCACCAGAAAATCGATTTGTTGCCACCTTAAGCAATAATAAAGTACGTTTGTGGGATATGAGCACTCAAAAAATGGTTCATAGTTTCACTATTTTGCCGAAAGACGATATATTCTGCTTTTCTTCTGATGGGCGTTTTATCATTGGCGGCAGCGATACTTTGAAGATTTGGGAACTGCGGACAAAGCGCGAAATCGTTACATCTGTTGTTGGACAAGGAAAAATCAATTGCGCTGCGATGGGTCCTGATGGCAAATACCTCGCTTCGGGGGACAGTAGGGGCAATATCCAAATTTGGGAATTTTCAGATGATAACATGTCTGCGTTGTATTTTGCTAAAGAAATTGAGAATGAAATGAAACTCATAACGGGTAAAAAAGAATTTGAAAAGTCAGAAGACTATATCAAACGTCGTCAAAAATTGACACGTTCAATTAGCAATAAGTATTTGTCACAATATATGGAAAAACTCACGACCGAAACGACTATTCAAGAACACTGGGCTGAAGAAGATGAACGCCGTGAGGAAGATAAACTGAATCAGATTTTAAAATCACGTGAAGCCGTAACTTTTAAAATTGATTCTATAAGTACATATAATGCGGATAAAGAGACTTTTGAAATAAAAATCACTAGTTCCAAAGAGTATTTTTCAAAATGGGATGTTATTAAAGTGCCTTTGCGTACCGATAATCCTCAATGTTTCAAACAACGTGCGCTTACACTCGAAGTAACAGGC
>JAYSQG010000456.1:0-30990 GCA_043721685.1 Saprospiraceae bacterium
TGAAAGTGCCGTTTTGTTGATTGATATAAAGGTAATCACGCTCAAAAAAGTCATTGGACACGTATATATCCAACCAACCGTCATTGTTCACATCGCCTACAGTTACGCCCAAGCCAAAACCGATGAGACTGCCATAAATGCCCGCTTTTTCGCTGACATCTACAAATTTACCGTTGTCGTTTCGCATCAATTGGTCGCCGCCACCTTTAATAAAGTCTTCGACTGGCCAGTCTTTCGCACGTAAATCTCTGTTGTTGGAATAGTTGAGGGCATTGACAGGGATAAAAGAATTTTTGAGGATATAACAATCTAAATCGCCATCGCCATCGTAATCAAAGAAAGCGGCGTGGGTCGAATAACCTGATTGGTCGAGGTTATAATCTTTTGCTTTTTCAGTAAATGTTAAATCACCATTATTGATAAACAATTGATTTTTAGGCACAATGCCGTTTACATAACCTGCATTACAAACGTAAATATCTAACAGTCCATCGTTGTTGATGTCCACCATAGCCACACCTGTACTCCATTCGGCTTTTGATTCAACCCCTGCTTTTTCAGAAATATCGTCGAATTTCATACCGCCTTTGTTTAGGTATAGTTTATTCGCACCCATGTTTGCTGTAAAAAACACATCCGACAAACCATCGTTATTGATGTCGCCAATAGCGACACCGCCGCCATTGTAGAAATTGCGGTAGGTTAGGATATTAAAGTCCTTGGAATTGGTAACGGTATTGTTGAATTTGATGCCCGATTGGTCAGAAGAGACCTTAGAGAAAACAGTGTTTTCGGTTTGAGTTGTTGTTTTTTTACAAGCAAAAAGAGAAAAGACCAGCGCGAAAGCAATGGTGTAAAATAATTTCATGATTTGTTTTTTATACATTCTAAGCGGAGGGTATTGAATTATGATACCCCTCAGTATTATTCATATTTTGAGGTAAAATTAAGTTTATTATCTTAATAATTTGTCTAATGGTGTGTCAAGTTATCATCAAAATGGCAGCTATCCATCAATGAATACGCTACGACATAATTATGTCGTATGTAAAGAATTTCGTGTAAACGTAAAGAGTGTGTAAAGTGAAGTGTGTAAAGCAGACTCACAATCCCATTTTTGCCCCCCCTCAGTATAAAAACGAAAATAGGGTGTCAAAACTGAATTTGACACCCTACTGTATGTTTAGAAACTATCGAGGATTAGTATCCAGCATTTTGTTTCAAATTCGGATTCGAAGTCACTGCATCAGCAGGAATCGGATACAAAACAGTACCTGGGTCTTTGTTAACAACGCCAGGACCTGTCAAGAAAGTACCGAAACGGACTTCGTCTGTACGACGACCGCCTTCCCAATACACTTCACGACTACGCTCATCAGCCATACCCGGTAAGTCAAGAGCAGTTAAAAGAGCCAATACTGGAGTGGTATTACTGCGTTTTGCACGAAGAAGATTAACCGTCACCAAAGCTGCTGCTGCGCCACCTGTTCCACCACGTAATTGTGCTTCTGCTTTCATCATCAATGCATCGCCATAACGAGCAAGGATATATTTACCAGCATTAGCAGGGTGATATTTGATAACACGGATACCTTTGTCAGTTGCTGCACCTGCGAGAGGCACATCATCAGTGAAAGATAATGGTCTTTTCGTTCTTGAATCAACTAAGACAGAACCATCATTTTTGTATTGTGGTCCACGTAAGAAACCTCTATCAATACCGTCAAATGCTTTACCTGTTTTAGGTGTAACAAAACCTCTTCTTTGATCGGCTGCAGTAAATTTACCATAGAAGTCAGCCAAAGTAGTGAAACCGTTCCAACCTGAAGGGTCTTGGTCATAATGTAATGTCATGAACCAACGGTTAGAAGGAGAACCTTCATTACTGACAAAAATGATTTCTTTAGAAGCTGTCGTTGTGAAGTTATCAAAGTATTTTGTTTCCAAATCATAGCCGTCTGCTGTGATTGCATCAACATAACCAATGACTTTGTTCATATCCGCTGCATCAAATGTATAAGGTCCAGCAGGATTTGCTGATTTATAAACACCTTTGTTCAAATACATTTTAGCCAACATGAAATTAGCGGCTGCTTTTGAAGCTTGTGCATTAACTGCAGCTGGGCCTTTTTTAGTTAATCCTGCTAATGCTTCTTCCAAATCCTTCACAATGAAATCAAATGCTTCAGAACGAGAGAATACTTTAGGATTCACATCTACACCATCCGTTGTGTTACGGAAAGGCACTTGTCCCCAATAGTCCATAACGTTGAACATATTGAATGCACGCAAGAATTTAGCTTCTGCTGCTTGCGCTGCTGATGGGCTTGCTGCTAAGATTTGGTTACACTTATAAACACGTTGGTTCAATTGGTTCCAAGAGCCGAGGTTCCAAGAGTGAGTTGCATCCCAAGTGTGTTGATCGAGTGTACGCCAAACACCGTTGTCACCCCAGTCCACACCACGTGTAGGAGGAATCATTTCTGCGGTTGCATGCTCACCAAGTGCATAAATATTTGCTTGGTCAGTATATGCACCTAGGTCTTTGTATGCACCCTCCAAAAGTTGAGTAGGGTCGCCACCCGTACCAGCACCCGTTGATTTGGGTATGATAGAATCTGTTTCAGCATTATTCAGATCCGTACAAGCACCTACAGATATCGCAAGTGCAGCGATGAATAAAAATTTAGAATTAAATATTTTTTTCATGATAATATTGTTATTTTATTTAATTAAAATGTAACATTTGCACCAACCGTCCAAGTTCTTGTTCTCGGATAAGCTGTATAGTCAATACCGAATGAAGGCACGCCATTGAGTGCTTTATTCGTGTTAACTTCTGGGTCTTGACCACTGTATTTTGTGAATGTTGCAAGGTTTTGACCTGTAACGAAAACACGTGCACCACTGATAATGTTATTTTTTACTGGGATTCTATAGCCCAACGACAAGTTTTGAAGACGAACGAAGTCACCTTTTTCCAAGAAACGTGTAGAAACGTCTGGTGCATTCAATGGACCTTCTTTGCTTGTCACAACATCTTTTGTTACGTTACGACCATTTGACAAAGAACCTTTTGTAAAGAACGCATTGGCTGTGTTACTATAAATATAGTTACCAAATACACCATTAAAGAAGATACTTGCATCAAAACCTTTGTAGCTGAATGAGTTTGTCAAACCACCTGTTACTGTTGGCAATGGGCTTGCATTCAAGAATTGTTGGAAGTCACCAGCAGGATAGATTGAGTTACCTGCTGCGTCATAACCACCAAAGTCACGTAAGAAAAATGCAAACAATGGTTGCCCTTGAGCAATACGTTGCGCAAATGCACCTGTCAAACCTTGACCGTTGATTCCGCCTGTATTGATGATACCACCGAATGTTTTTACAAGGTTTTGATTGTTTGCGATATTGAAACCAACATTCCATTTGAAATCTTTACCGTCAACTGCGACTACGTTCAATGACAATTCAACACCTCTGTTTTGTACGTCTGCATCCAAGTTTTTCCAAGTAAATGGTGTTGGTGCCGGTTGTGCAGAAGTTACTTGAATCAACAAGTCTTTTGTGTGCTTGTCATACAATTCTATTGAACCAGAAATACGGTTGTTCATGAAACCAAAATCTAAACCTAAGTTTGTCATGCTGGTTTGTTCCCATTTCAAGCCAGGGTTGTTGAAAGACACGTCGCCGAAGCCACCGCCATTCAAGTCACCACCTGTGTTGATACCCCAACCACCATAACGCTGTCTTTGGGTGTAAAGGTTGTGAGGAATCTCTTGGTTACCCGTCACACCATAACCTATTCTCAAACCTAAGTCAGAGAAAATATTTTTAGGAATGAAAGACTCCTCTGACAAACGCCATTTTAAAGCGAATGAAGGGAAGTTACCGTATTTGTTATCACCACCAAAACGTGTTGAACCATCACGGCGAATAGACGCCGTCAATAAGTATTTATCGCTGATTGAGAAATTGACACGTGCGAAATAAGACTGTAATTCATCCGTCGTATTGTAAGAATTCGATGGCGCGACAGCATTACCTTTTCCTCCTTGCACTGATTCAGCATTAACTGAAGCATAGTTATTGATCATAACATCAAGGTCACTTGTTTTGAAGTTATAAAGCTGAAAACTATTACCTGCACTGTTAAATGATTGATAAGAGTAACCAGCCAAACCTGTGAAGTTAACCGCGCCAAATTTCTTATTATATGTAAAATAGTTTTCCCATAAAGCATTGTTTATTTGATTTTCATTCAAATAAAGTCTGCCTTTTTGATATACATCATTTTGACCAAAGTCTCTTGAGTAAGCATTTTTACGTGAAGACATTGAACGGTCGAAACCTAAAGATGTTTTGAAGTTCAAACCCTCAATGATTTGAAGGTCTGCTAAAATGTTACCCAAAGCGTTCAAAGTATTTGTGAAGTCTTTGTTGTATTTCAAAATAGCCGCAGGCGTTGGCTCTGGTGTTGAACCCGCGTATTGGAATACAGTACAAGTATCACAATCCAATTTCGTCCTTTTTGTATCATATTTATAGATAGGAATAGTTGGATTTGACTTCAAGATAGAACCCAAAAGGTCACCGTTAAAACCAGAGTTGTCTGTAACGGGCACGTTATCGTCATGGATTTGAGCAACTGTCAATTGAACAGCAACCGTCAATTTATCATTGATAAATTTTTGCTCACCATTGAAACGGGCATTGTAACGCTTGATAGCACTGTTTTGAATAATACCTTCTTGATTGATATAACCAAAAGAGAAACGGTAACTACCTTTGTCTGTACCACCACCATAAGATATGTTGTGGTTATGCGCCAAACCAGTACGGAACATGACATCTTGCCAGTCAGTGTTACTACCTTGGTTCTGTGCAGCACCCGCAGCAGCAACAAATTCAGTCGCATTCAACAAGTCATACTTTTTAGTAATAGAACTTGCGCCTAATGAATAGTTGTACTCTAAAGTACCTTTACCTTTACCTTTTTTAGTCGTAATTAAAACGACACCGTTGGCACCACGTGCACCATAGATAGCCGTTGCTGATGCATCCTTCAAGATGTCAATCTTTTCGATGTCTTCTGGACTCAAGAAGTTAAGTGGGTTTTTAGCTGCAGAACTACCTAAACCCGCATCGGCACCACCCGCAGAAACATCGTCACCACTGAGGGGTACACCATCCACTACAAATAATGGATTGTTACCGCTACGTACTGAAGACGTACCACGAATACGGACATTGATACCACCACCAGGTTGACCGCTGTTCTGTGTGATGTTCACACCAGCCGCACGACCTTGAAGCAATTGCTCCACAGATGTGTTCGTTCCTTTGTTAAAATCCTTTTCAGTTACTGAATTGACTGCACCTGTTGCATCAACTTTACGGACTGAACCGTAACCGACGACAACCATTTCGTCCAATAAAGTACCCGCTTTAAGTTGTACATCAATGACATTAGCTGCGCCAATTGGCACTGTGACATTTGTGTAACCCGTAAAAGAGATAGTGAGAGATGTCGCCTTAGCATCTACATTAGAAATAGAGTATTTACCGTCTAAATCGGTTAATGACCCTTTTGTAGTACCTGTAACGACGACGGATGCGCCTATGAGAGGCTCTTTGTTTTCACCATCCGTTACGGTACCTGTAATGGTACGTTGAGCGATGGCAAAATTGCTCAATGCTGTGAACAGCGCCAACAGCACGAGGCTCTTGAAGTTGACTTCAATTTTCATACATTCTTGTTGTTTAGTTTAAAAAAAAAGATTTACTTAATAATATTCTTGTTAATCGAAAATTAAAAAAACATCCTATCAAGTCAAAATAAAATTTAAGCCTTTGTTTGTAATTTGGTTATTTAAGGTGAGCTATAAGAGAATTGAGTTTAGTTTATCACTTTTATTCGCATAATTCTTTGTAATTGATTCGTACTAATCACCCCCTCAGTATTTTGTAAGTTTCTTTTTGTCTTTGAGTTGTATAAGCTTGTTTTTATTCAGCTGTGTTTGATTTACACTAACGGAACGTAAAGTTAGGAATATGTTTGAAATTCCAATAACTACATCACTTTTTTTTTGAAAATTTCTACTTTACAAAAACTTTATTCTTTGTTAGAAAAAAACAATGCCTAACATTTGATCATTTGGAGAAACCCTAAAAGGTTTGTTATTGTTTTCTTTTGCGTGTCAACAATTAATAGACAGACTCTTATAAGCATCTTTTGCATCCCTTTTTATTTTTCTTGTCTTCTAATCAAACAAAATTTATAACTTGACCTTTATAATTACGACTGCCTAACTTTTATGTCTAACACTATGTTGAGAAAAAGCTGCCTTATCATTATACTCATCGCATTCCATTTATGCTGTGGTATCGCTCAGATGCCAGGAGTAACAATGAGCCGTGGCGCTAAAAAAGTGGAGATACCTTTTGAACGTCAAGGAAATTTCATCATCGTTAAAGTCGTTTTTGAGGGCTTATTTCCACTTAGGTTTATCTTAGACACGGGTGCAGAGCATACCATATTAACTAAAAAGGAAATCCCAAACCTTTTGGGTATCCCTTTTGAACGCACCATCACGCTGATGGGCACAGACATGAAAACTCAAGTCATCGCACATATCATTCGAAAAGTGAAATTGCAACTCACCAATGTCTTGTTTGTTAAAGATCTTATCGTCCTTGATGAGGACTATTTTCAATTCGATAAATTTGCAGGGCTCGATGTCCATGGCGTTCTGGGTGCAGAAGCCTTTAGAGGCTATATTGTTAAATTCGATTATTCAAAACAAATCATCACTCTTTTTGACCCCTCAGTGTTTAAACCCATTGACCATCGGAATTTTGAAGAATTACCCATTGAAATCATTCGTTCCAAACCTTATATAACAACAAGTGCTCAAATCCTAACCGATTCAGTGGTGCAATTAAAACTATTGATTGATACAGGTGCCGGTCTGTCCCTCCTTCTCCATACGTTTTCAACACCTGGACTGGCGTTGCCACAAAAGGTTATCAAAGGCAATATTGGAACTGGTTTAGGGGGCGAGATTGAAGGCTACGTTGGACGCATCCGCAGCATGAATATGGGCAGTAATCTACTTGTCAACCCTGTTAGCAATTTTCAAGAACTCAATGAATTGTCCGATTCCGTATATTTGAATGGGCGCAATGGCTTAATTGGTGGTGAAATCATGAGCCGTTTCAACTTCATTATTGATTTCAACCGTGAAAAACTCTATCTACAAACCAATCGCTATTTCAAAACAAAGTTCAGCTACGACAAAAGTGGTCTAATACTGATCGCTGGCGGCGAAAATTTAAGTATTTTCACTGTCCATGAAGTCTTACCTAATTCTCCCGCAGCTGAAGCCGGTTTTCAGAAAGGTGATCAACTCATCCGTATTAACTTTACCCCATCTCGTTTTTTCGGTCTCGGCGACATCAATCGAAAACTACAAGGTAGAACAGGCAGAGTATATCGCATTATATTTAGCCGCAACGGTCAAAAAATGAAAACAAAGCTGAAACTTAGAGACTTAATTTAGTGAATGGTGAATTTGCAAAACGTTGATTTTGAATATTTTGTAAATTCACCATTCCCTTAACGCCTCTTTTTCTTGGGTTTTGATTTTGAACGAGGCTTTTCGATGTGGTCAACCAATTCAAAATGACGTTCAAAAACCCGTGTATTGTTTCTATCATCGGTCACCGTTATTTTCAACAAATGATCCCCCTCAGTATTCAAAGGGTTTGGCAGGTCTTCAAACTGACAATAAAGCAAACCATACTTGCCATCTAATTCCATTAATATCCATTTACCATCTATTTCCGCTCGATAACGCAGCGGACGACCTTCGATATTATCCCTTATTTTGAAGGACAAACGACTCGTTTTTGCCATTTTATCGCCAAAACTCGATGGTGTAATAGTTGGGGGTGTTTGGTCAACCTCAATAGAATAATTGCCAAACCGACTGTTTTTGGCTGTCAAAAAACCTGCGTCGTCCCATTGACCACCACACGTATATGTGCGCCCATCTTCCCGTGTGCAATAAGCAATAAATGCCTTACTACGCAACGAATCTGGTAAGTTTTGAGGTTTTAAGGCAATTTTAAAATCATAATGCACAGGCGTGCCAACATCGTGCAGCTGATATGTCTGCGCATATTGCCCCCCCTCAGTAGGTGTCACGCCAAATCGGGCATAAACATCCTCATAAAAACAACCTTTTGGAAAATAAAAAACCGCTCCGTCATTTGGCTTTATAATACTCTCTTTATCAAAAGGAAAAAGATAGGTATAAGGCTTTGATACGGGCGTGATTATCTGCTGTTTTGCCCGAGCAACAAAAGAAAATGTCGTCGTATTGCCCGCCACATCTGAAGCAGTCAAAGTGATTCTTTTGCAACAAGAATCCGTACCCGATGCCTGTTGCAAAGCTATGACACCATTGTTTTGCACCGAATCGTACATCGAAAGCATATCACCACCTAAACGAAAAGCGCGGTGATAAAAAGTCCGACGGACATAGTGTTCATAATAATCAACATGGGCATTGATATAACGGGTTTCATCGAAACCGAATTTTTCCGCTTTAAAACGATACATGGGCACGTCGTCAGCTGATAATTCTAAAGTAAAAATGCCGTTTTCACCCGATTTACCACCTTGTCTATCTGTGGCTTTCAAAGCAAAAGCCACATTTGGCGCAGCCACATCAAGCGTATCACCTACAATCGAATATTGGTTCGACGATTTTTTCACCATATTAATATAACGTGTGCCAACCACTTCCTTTTCATCATCTAAAAGATAAACTTTCAGACTTTCTAACTTTGGCGACACATCGTCTGGCACATTGAAACCAAACAGAAGCGGGTTTACTGGTTTTTCAGACAGTGTTTCTCTTATTTCAAAATGCAAATGCTGTCCAAATGAATGACCCCGATTGCCCATTGTCGCTATTTGCTGCCCTTGCTGAATCGGTAAATCCGTTGGTAACAAAGTCAAGTCTTGTTCGAAACTTTCCGTTTCGTATTGTTTTTTTCTCAAAAAACTCGAAATGTCGCTTGAAAAAGAGTTTAAATGACCATAAACCGTCGTAAAACCATTCGGATGAGCAATATAAACAGATTGTCCATAACCCCCTTCCTGTGTCCGAATCCGCGCCACATAACCATCTGCTGCTGCAAAAATCGGTTCATTGCCACTTCGCGTAGGCGTAATATCTATACCTGAATGAAAATGATTGGCGCGCAACTCGCCAAAAGTACCACTCAACACCAAGCTACCTGTCACAGGCGAGGCAAAATAACCTTTCGGATACTGTGCTTGCATCCCGATTTCTCGGGAAGGGGGTACTGAAACCGTCGGTTCCATCGGTTTTTGATAATAAAAAGAGGTGAAAAGTAAAATGGAAAAAATAAAATACAAGTGCTTCATATCAGGGAATAATAAAAAATGAAAAAACGATAACTTAAGTCGAAGTGATTAATAGACAAAGGTAAGTCATTCGCCCTTGAAAAAGAAAAACGGCGTGTCATTATTCACCTCACCTTGATTCAACCAATCTGCTCTGGACGTTTTGTTTGTATTTTAAAAAAAAAACGAAAAAAAATATCGTTGCGCTCGTTTTTTTCAATACGTTTGTGGTCTTAAAATAAAAAAACGCTGTTTTGCTGAAAAGACTCGCTGCCATATCGTTCCTGCTTCTGTTGCTGTTCAATGCGTTCGGCTACTATTTGCTATTCGGATATGAGCAAGCACAAGCCCGTCGGCTAACCGTTCAAAGCATACAAGAGATACCCGAATCGTCCTTTTTAGTCGTCAAAATGCTCGTTTCTCCCTATGCACACGTCGAAGACCGTGATTTCGAATACGTTGAAGGTGAATTCAACCGGGATGGCAAAACCTATAATTTTGTCAAAAAACGCATCGTCAACGACTCACTTGAATTGTACTGTCTCAACAACCAACGTCAAGACCAATTGACGGCACAATTCAATGATTTTATCAAAGAAAACTTCTTAAACGGCAAAACGTCTCAAAACGCGCCGACCAAGCAGCTTTTCAAATCTTTTTTGAAAGACTATATTCCACTCGATATATATTCACTTTCACTTTCAACTCCTTCTGATACAGAGGGGGTCACTTGCATCGCTTTCCTAAGCCGTGCTTTGCCTATTGGCTATCTTTCCACCACTTCTCCGCCGCCTGATGCGGCTTAATTCCTCTTTTTTTTGAACAACTGTCTAAACATTGTGTCGCTTCGGCAAATCAATGACTATTGACGTCTGTTGGTATTGAGCGCATAGGTGCTGTTTCAAAAGGTTCTGACACTAAACCCGCCGTTATTTACTTGTCTTAAAGTAACCGCAGTTATTCTTTATTATCAAAAAAAAAGCATTTACCACTCTCATACTGAGGGGGTATCCGTCAGTAATAAACATGTTTCAAAGAGACATCGTCTAATTTTTTTTTATCAAAATTTTTTCTCACTAAAATGTCAAACAACAACAAGAAATGAAACAGACCGTATTTTTTATGCTCCTTTTTTCTGTTTTCTTTATGAATGTCAATGCCGCCGCACAATCACCTACCGACGGTTTGATGATGCCCAAAGGCAGTCTATGCAACCTTGTTGGCTACTCGAACAGCCAATGGGACAACTATTGGGAAGGCAACAAAAAACGCAGCAATGCCAACTTAGGTACTTTCACGTCACAAAACGTGCTGCTGATGGGCGCTTTGGGCATTACTGACAAGCTGAACGTCTTGGCAGGTTTGCCCTATGTTTGGACTTCCGCAAGTGCCAGTTATATAGGTGGGCAAAGCGGTTTTCAAGACTTGTCCGTCTGGGTGAAGTACCGAATTGTAGCAAAAAAAGGCAATTTTGGGGAAATAAAGCTCTTTACAACTCTCGGTGGCTCGATTCCGACCACTCAATATGTTACAGATTTTCTGCCTTTCAGCATTGGTTTACATACCAAAACAGCATCAGGAAGGCTTATTCTTAATTATGAAAAAAATGGTTTTTACCTAACGGCACAAGGCGGTGCAACGCTCCGCAGCAACGTCAAAATTGATCGTAACTCATTCATTTTCAACAATAAATTGTATGAAAGTGATGTCATGCCCGTGCCAAATGCCGCTGATGGCAGCCTAACCTTAGGTTATTTAAGCAAAAGTTTCCAAACAGCCGTTTCGATTGACAAATTTGGTTGCCTATCGGGCGACGATATACGCTACAACGATGCGCCTATTTTGCCTAATAACATGCAATCTACAAGCGTGAATTGGTTTGGTCGTGTCAATATGGGTCATCTTTCGCTTATTCTCAATGCAGGCAAAGTGCTCAATGGTCGGAATATCGGACAATCAACGAGTTTCGGTGGCAGTGTCCTCTTTTGGTTCCAAGTTTTTGATAAAAACAAAAGTCGTGAATAACTACACGACGGTCGGGGAACTTTTAAAGTTCCCCGACCGAGAACGGTTTCCCAAATAGTAGATAATTCCGTTCTCATTTATTCATTCATCAACTTTTATCTATTTTTTAAAAATTCAATAAAATGAACAAATACAGTGTTTTATATATAAAAATCGCTTTTATTGCTTTGGTTATTGTTTCAATCCATGCCTGCAACAAAACCATTGACAGCCCTGAATTAGACGCTTATACCCCCCTCAGTATAGACATCAATGGTGGCACTTGGAAACCGATGCTCGTAAGCACTGGTACAGACGTTGCCATTGCCGCACCAACTGCAACGACTTCTGCTGAATATCAAGCGGAATTAACGGCTTTGAAAACAGCCATTAGTGGCGCAACGACTGACCAAAAATCGGCAGTAAAATATTGGGGTGTTGGTGGCACTATCCGTTGGAATGAAATTGCACGGGATTTGGCAGCTCAATACAATATTGCACCAGCTAACAATCCAGATGGGACTTATCCAACGCCTGATGCGAACAATCCTTTGGCTTATCCACGTTTTCCATTTTGCAATCCACCTTATGCGTCACGTGCTTTTGCCCTCTTGAGTGTCGCTCAATACGATGCTTTGGTCGCAACTTGGAAATATAAAAATCAATACAAACGCGCTGCGCCTTACAATACAGATGCTACCATCACCCCCTCAGTACCGAAGTCCGATTTGCCTTCATATCCCTCCGAAGATGCCGTTATTGCTGCCGCTTCGCGTGAAGTGTTAAAGTTTTTGTTCCCCGGCGAAGTGCCTTTGCTGGAAGCGAAAGCGACTGAACACAAAAACAGCCGCCTATGGGCAGGAGCCAATGTCCAAAGCGACATAGATGCAGGCGAAACCCTCGGTAAAGCCGTTGCTGCTAAAATCATTGCCTACGCCAAAGCGGACAATATGAGCAAAGCAAACGCCCAAGCTGACTTTCCTTCGTTGCGTGCCGATGCGACAAAACGTGGCATCACGACACAATGGACAAGCCTCGACAAACCGTCTCGCCCTCCTTTATTGCCGTTTTTTGGGAATGTAAAAATGTGGAATTTAGACAGTGCCACCAAAGTCGCGGTTCGTCCGTCCGCACCACCAACAGTAGGCAGTGCCGATATGAATAAAGCTTTAGACGAGTTGCGGTCATTAGCAAAAAGTCGCACACGTGAGCAGTTCCGCATCGCTGCCTTTTGGGCTGATGGACCTGGGACATACACCCCACCAGGGCATTGGAACAGAACAGCTACGGAGTTGATTTATAAAAATAAATTCAGTGAAATCCGCGCAGCACGTACACTTGCACTGCTCAATACGGCGATGGAAGACGCAGGCATTGCTTGTTGGGACACAAAATACTACTATCTACTACCACGCCCAACCGAAGTGGATGCCACTGTGACGACTTCGACGGGTATTCCCAATTTCCCAGCTTATACATCTGGCCATTCCTCCTTTTCGGCAGCAGGTGCAACGGTGTTGGGTTATGCCTTCCCAAGTGAAGTCACTAACCTCAATGTATTGGCAAAAGAAGCATCGGAATCACGTATATATGGTTGTATTCACTACCGTTTCGATTGTGAAATAGGCTTAGTTCATGGCTCTAAGATTGGCAGCTATGCTGTGATTCGGGGCAAAGCAGATGGTTCGGGACTTTAATTATACAACGTAAAAAATTCAATTTTCTATATTCTTGTTTATCGGTAACAGTGGACGACTTTTGATTCGTCCACTGTTTTTTGTTTTATAAAAAAAGGCACGTTTTACCCCCCTCAGTAAAACGTGCCTTTTTGACTATTTTCAAGTCGTTTTATTCGAATTTTGCTGCAATAGCTGCTGCTAATGCAGCCATTTCGTCAGACGACATCGGAAAATGATTTTTAAAACTAAAATCAGACATCGCATTGGTCGGTATCAAATGTACGTGCGTATGCGGCACTTCCAAACCGACAACGGCAATAGACACCCTCAAACAAGGGACAACCGCTTCAATGGCTTTCGCAACCCGTTTTGAAAAAAGTAGGATAGCGGCAAGTGTCGCTTCGTCTTGGTCAAAAATATAATCTATTTCTGCTTTAGACACAACGAGTGTATGCCCTTTGACCATGGGGCGTATGTCCAAAAACGCTATAAAGTCAGCGTTTTCAGCGACTTTGTAACAAGGAATTTCACCTCTGATGATACGTGTGAAAATAGTAGCCATGTTTAGGATTTTAAGTACATAGATTCTAAGTACAAAGACGATAAGATTCTGTGTAAAAACCTTATCGTCTTTGTACTTAAAATCTTAAAATCTAAATTTATAAAATAGTGATTTTTAATACTTTAAATTCAATATCGCCATTGGGTGTAGAAACATAAGCCATGTCACCCACTTCCTTGCCGAGCAAACCCTGACCGACAGGCGAGTTGACAGAAATCCGACCTGTTTTAAGGTCTGCTTCTGATTCAGGCACGAGTTTATACGTCACCTGTTTTTTCAATTTGACGTTTTCGATGGTGACAGTAGAAAGGACACTGACTTTGGAATCGTCGAGTTGACTTTCATCAATGATGCGGGCATTGCCCAATTTGCCTTCCAAATCAGCAATTTTGGCTTCGAGTAAGCCTTGCGCGTCTTTGGCAGCGTCGTATTCAGCGTTTTCAGAAAGGTCGCCTTTTTCGCGGGCTTCGGCGATGGCAGCAGCAGCTTCTTTACGTCCGACGGAACGCAGCACGTCAACATCCGCTTTCATTTTTTCGTATCCTGCTTGTGTCAATAAAGTGTATTGAGCCATATCTTTTGAGTTTTATCTAAACAAATGCGTTTAGTTTTTTAAGAAAAAAAATTTACAAACAGCTTAAACATCAAGCTGTTTGAGTGGTTTGACCCCCCTCAGTAATCTGTCTATTTTTGTATGAAAAATCAAGAAAAAAAATGGGAAGATACACGAAAAAACGAGAAGGCTTCAATCCTTGTTAGGAGAAACCTTCTCGTTTGTGTTGTGCAAAGATAAGTGACTTTTTTTTAAAAAAACAAATTTTTATTGGTTATTCGTTATTGGTTATTGGTTATTCGTTATTCGTTACTCGTACCAATAACGAATAACGAATAACCAATAACGAATAACCAATAACCAATAACCAATAACGAGTAACGAGTAACCAATAACGAACTAAAGATTTATCCGCAAAGCGATATTGTGTGTACCATTCCAAGTACGGGTATGTAAAAAACCGTAATCAATCGAAACGGATTGGTCAGTGTTTTTACCCATTGGTACGTTGAAAGATAGACCAGCTGCAACACCTGTATAAACAGATTTACTAACATCTGTAGCAGTTGTGCCGATTTCGTATTTGTAGCCCCCCCTCAGTACAAGGAGGTTGCCGATGCCTAATTCGAGACCACCACCGACTTCATCACGTGAAAAAGCATTTGACGTAAAATTGAAAACACCTGTCAACTTCACTTTGTCATCGGGCAAAATATCGTAAGCCGCACCGATATTGAGTTGAGAAGGCAATTCAAAATTGGCTGCTTTCTTCTCATACGTGAGCGGATAAGACTGCGTGCCATCGGGGTTTGTTGTCGAAAAATTAAGTCCTTGACCTCCAAAATTCATAGGCGAACCAATATTGCGCAACGAAATGCCGAATTTGAAACGGTCTGGATAATTTGGTGAGCCTGTCATGTATTGAACACCTGCATCAATGGAAAAACCAAAAGCAGAGACATCAGCCAAGGACTCATTGAGGAGGCGGACGGTCAAGCCAACCGATACTTTTTTCTCGAACCAATGTGAGTACGAAACAGCCAAGTTGAAAAAGGTAGGCGAAAAAGTTGCGCCAGTACCCTCGGGCAAACCATTGGTTGTAACAGGAATTTTGCCAAAACTTAAAGCATTGATACTGACACCTAATGCGCCATTATCACCCATTTTTTTAGCCAAACCAAGGGCATTGAGGGCTAAACCTGTGCCTTGCAAATAAATGGAGTGACCCAAACCGACTTCCAAGTTGTTGATACGCGACAAGCCTGCAATGTTTAAATTCATAGACTCCACACCTGTCACCATCGAGGTATTCATGGCGTGCAAACCGACTGTACGCGCCCATGGATTGAGCAAAAGTTCATACGCACCCGCCTCCCCTTGACGGTCGGGGTTGCCACCAAAAGTCGTTGTGGCAATAATGAGCGCAATGAGGAGCGATATATGTTTTTTCATATTTTTTGATTTGAATGTAAAGTGGGGTTTAGATTTAGGAAATTGTAAAAATCCCCTAAATCCATACCCCTCAGTATTTTATGATTCTGAACATTTTAAAACCAAGGGCAACTACAACCGCGATGGGTCAAATTGCCTATTAATCGCAAAGAATTTCAAGGTGCGTTCGCCTAAACCTTCTGCTGAAACATGGATAAGGTAAACGCCTGAAGCCACTGGAATCCCTTTATCATTTTTCATATCCCATTCGACTGCAGGCGCAAATTGTTGATAACAAACACCCGAGTTACGGGTTGGGTCTGTTAATGTTGCTTTTTCATCGCGCCTAAATTGACGTATGAACCTGCCGTCGAGTGTGTAAACAGTGATGAGCGACTTAGGTGGCAAATTGGTAATTTTCACAGTCGTCGATAACTCATTGATTTCGTAAGCCGAATAACCGTAGTAAGGGTTCGGTACGACATTAATCATATTGAGCGATGAATCAATTTGTAAACCGTTTACCAATGCGACAGGCGCTTTGCTTTCCAATTTGAATTGATAAACTGGGTGATTACCATTTGTGCCTTTGCCTTTCATGACACCATAAGGGTTGTTGACACGCAATTTCACAGTCACGTCATTCGGAATCAAACCATCTTTATAAGAAAGAAATTTTTGACCTGGCGTTGCGGCAATCATGCCCGCCCAAGTGATTTTTGCCAATGGCGATATTTTACGGAATTCGCTGCCACCGTTCAAACCATCGCGTATCGCTGCACAGTTGTCATAAGCTGTATTGGTCACATAAACCATGTGTTGTCCACCCATGAATGCATTGTATGCAAAAGTGGCTGGTGATGGCGGTGCAGAAGCGACATTCAAGAAAAATTGATTACTTGGATTGAAAATCATGTCTCGATTAATCCCTTTTGAATTGGCGTTATACTCACCTATAGTAGGGTCGAAAGTGGAGTTTTCGCCAAAGAAAATGTTTAGGCGTTGACCTGTTTCAACATCAATCGCATAACCAGGGAACCAGCCCATGCCTTTTGTAATACCCGCAGATTGTTCGTCTGCCAATACTTGACCAGCCGCTTTGTTCGGGTCAGAGGCATCAGCGTCCTTTCCTACTGAGGGGGAGCCTCGAAGGTCAAAATTTTTGACGTTGCCTACCGTTGGCAAGTTGACACCTGTTCTATACGATGGGTCGTAGTAGTAAGGACCTGCTGTTTCTACAACGATACAACGGCTCCATTTTGTTTTATCGTTTGTAAAAACAATGTCCACATTATTCAAACGCGCCAAACCATTTGACCGAGCATTTGAGTTATTGGGTCTTTGCCAAGCTGGTGTCACAAACGGTTGATTTTCAGGCAAATCGCTGCGGTAATCGCAAATCGCATAAGGCACAAAGGCATAGTTCGATATTTTTGCTAAACTTTGATTTGGATCAAGCAAAAAGTCTTGTTCAAGTGTCCCTAATTTCAAATAGTTGAACATAGGCAACCCTTGAACAAAAGGCAAGTCATCGGGAATACCTGTCAACCAATTCAGTCCTGCATTTTTATATTTTATTTCAGAACCAACTGCACCATTTGTTTTATCTTTAGTCGCTGCCGAACCAGGTTCTGCAACTTGACGAACTGATACAGAAAAGCCGTATTTAGCCACAATTTGCTCATTCAGTTTAGCAATACTTCTTTCAGAAAAGACAACCGATGGTTCGCCTTCGCGACGCAATTCCCAACGTGCTGTATCATTTACAACATCGTCTGTCAGGTCTTTATCCTTAATTTGTAATGTATATGTGCCATCAACAATTTCTAATGGGCTGACAACTTTCACATCAATTGGTGCACGTCCTGCCTTATAGGTTATGGCACCGTCTGTGGCCGCCCCTTTTGCTAAAATATCGGAAAGTGTTGCCTCTGAAATGTCCAAGAAATTGCCGCCACTACCCACTCCGTCTATGCGTGTTACAACAGCCCCTTCACCGTATTGAGACGCCAATTTAACGTCAACAATAGGTCGTGGCAGGACGACATAAGCCTTGTTACCTCTATTTTTATCGCCAATATTGCGCCGACCGACCACATAAGGATCGCGTTGCCCGAGGTTACCTAAACCATCGAATTTGACATAATTGTTATAAGCATAAGCGATAGTCATAAAGTAGTATTTCTTATGGTTGACCAATTTTTTGTCATCGCCTTTCGCAAATTTGTCTTCTTTTATGCTGAAAGTGTGTCGAATCCCTTTATTATCGCCATCAACCTTCAAAACAGGTGTATTGATAATCCGTCCAGGGAAATTCGGGTCAGGTTGTTGTGTCCAGTTGAATATTTTAGATATATCATCTTGAATATCAACCTGTGCCACAAGACGTGATTTATCTGGGTTATCCAAATCTGCTACACCCACATCTCCATCATGCAATTGATACAATTTATAGCCTTGAAAAAGGTAGTTTGTATCTTTATTGCCTTGACGAGGAATACGTAAACCAGCCTCTTTGTATAACTCCCCTGCATTGTTCGATTGTGGAAAAGGTGGGTTTGTAAGTACCGCAATGATTTCACGGTCTAACTCAACAAAACACATATCGGGTGCATCAGGACCATCAAAAATCTTGAAACACGCATCGAAAAGAGCCTGTGCAATATCATCAGCTTCTTGCAATTTGCGTAAATCAGGCGCAGGATGAGGAATATCTGGCACCCATGGCACCCCAATAATCAACTCATTTACCGCACCTGGCTTCAATTTGAGGGGACCAGAAGCCTGAATTGTCCGACGGTCGCCACAAGGTTGATTAGCCGTTACCATTGACCAACCCGCTGGATTGTTTGGTGCATCCACAAAAGCATATTTCAAACGTTTGGTTGTGGCATTCGGGTTATAACCACTGCCGCCAAAGGTATAAGGTGTTCCGTCACGCCAAAAACCTGTTAAATAGTTGTAATATTCCTGCGCTGAACTTGGGTCAGTCGTACCACCTTGTGCAGGACAGCCTGATGTCGTACCATTTAGATAATACGTAAACGAAGACATCCCTAATTCTTTACCAAATTCATCATTCGGACCACGGAAATAATCCACCCCAATCATCGGTATTTTGTCGCAATAAGTATTCGTACCGCCTTGACAAACACAGCCAGAACCCGCCGTTCCGTCTTGCGCATCTTGATTATAGACATACATCAAACTCCGCGTGGTATCGCAACCGATATAGTCATCGTCGCTACAACCTAAGTCGGGGTCAACCCACATAGCGAAATACATGGAGTCAATATCTGTCTTAGCTCGGTTGATAAGTTTATAGCGTTGAAAAGTCATGTCATTCAACTCATCATTTGTTTGATAGTTGAAAGCCTGTACTTGTACCTCCATCTGAATGGGCAAAGAGCGCAAAGAGTTGGTGTGTACGTTACCATTGTCATTGTAAACCCAAAAGACCATTTCGTCTGGAAATACATCAATATCACAACCTTTGATGTCAATCGTTGGATAGTCACCTTTGGTTGGGTCATAGTTCAAATCTCCATCTTCATCATGGAACTTACCCAAACCCGCTTTCGTACGTGGCAGCGTAAAACGGTGAATTTCAAAGAAATAGGGATTGCCATTGGCAGGCCAGCCTTTGACACTTTCAGGAATCAAACCTGGATCAACCACTGGATTGGTCGGGTCTTTTAGCTGCGCTGCGCGGAAAAGACGAATACATGAGTCAATATCTGTCCGAAACACGGTAAAGTGCTTATCCCAATTGTCACAAACTGCTTTGCTCGTTTGACCATTTTCGTTGAGTGGTCCAGGCCAAAAGTCCGTTTTAGGTGGATTACCTGAACGATATGTTTGAGCAGCCACCTTAAGATTGCCAGAAGGGTCTTTTCCACCCAACCAAACAGCCCCCGCAAAAATGGAAGAAACCGCTTTTGCGCCCGTTCCTGGTTGTACTTTTGGGATAACATATCCTGGGTTTGTCAAGTCCCACCACACATCACCACTTGATAAAAGTGTGGCGCGGACATTATTGAGCTGCATATCATATCGTGATTTACCCGGAATACAGTCAGAGCGATTAGACACGACTGAGGGGTCCCCTTGCGCACCTTTTTCCAAAGTACCTGGATAGCGCGCCTGAGCTATACCGATAACGCCTAATGCGAGCAAGCTCATAAAAAGACGTAAAAAATGACGTCCAAAGCGTAAACGATTCATTTGCATGATTTTATATTTTTTTTAAAATCTTTAAAAACACATTTCTGTTGAATTAAGTGTTGTGGAATAATCCTATCAAATCCTTAATAATCCCACAAATCCTAATTCAAAAATTAGAACATAAACGTCGCACCTAAATACATACGACGTGGAAAGAAATAATTACCTGGGTTCAACTCACGAATCATGTAAGAGAAACGATAAGCTTCCAAATTGTCTGGACGAGAATTGGCAATGCCTTCCAAAGTGCTTATCCCGAGCGGTGAACTCAAATAACCATCGTCGTCTGGCGAACCAGATGCCCGATAGACACTCCTAATATTACGTGTGTCCAACAAGTTTTGAACACGGAAATAGGCATTTATACTGAGGGGGTGCTTAGCATCCTTTGAAATAGTAAACGTCTTGTCAATACGCATATCCACATTATACGTCCACGGCAAACGCGCACCATTGATAAGTCCATCAATATTGGCTCCGCCGAAAGGTTGTGCAATAGCTTGTTTTGTATAAGGACGACCTGAAACCGTGACCAATTGCATGTTAATGCCTGCATTTCTAAAGATTTCCTTACCAAAAAGCATGGGTCCAGTGTATTTGTTTTCGTCGAAACGATAGTCTGTCGTAAATGCAAAACGGTGACGCTCATCAAAACTGAGGGGTGACAATACGCGAATATTGCCCCGACGGTTCAAGCCACTTTGTGAAGCAGGGTCAGAGCCCGTACCGTCTGCAAATTGTAATGTATAGTTAAATTGTCCTGAAAAATGACGTGTTTGACGCAAATCATATTGGAATGTAAAACCTTTAACCGTACCAAAATCGAGGTTGCCATAAGTGACATACTCCGTCAAGTTGGTCGGTCCTGCCAAAAAGCGATAATAACGTTGTTGAATCATATCGCGCATTTCCTTGTAGTAAGCAGCGATTTTGATACCTGAAGTCGGTGTTAACTCTTGTTGGAAACCTACTTCATAGTCAATCGTTTTTTCAGGCTTGAGGTCTGGATTGTTTTTTGTACCCGTCCTTTCGTCGAAGTAAAAATAATCCAAAGCCGTCATAGCCGTATTTGATGCTGGACGAGCCGTTAAGATATCGTAGTGTGCAAAGAAGTTCGCCTTTTCACCGATAGGGAAAGAGAACGCCAAACGCGGCATGAAGTTCGTCTGCGGCTTATAATCTGTAAACGAAATATTTGGATCGTATCCCAATTGTGTAATTGTAGGAAACGTATCCGTTACATATTTGGCATGAACCTGTGCGTTTTCACCCAAAAGGCTCACTGGGTCAATCGGCTGCCCTCCGGGAGTGTACCATTGGTCGCCTTTACGATACCCTTTAATCGTTGATTCGCTGTAACGGGCATTCGTTTTACCATAAGTGCTTTCGGTCAAATAGACTTTGAAATCGTCACCCACACCGTCTGGTTTCGTAATCGTTTTACCGGGATTATTTTTTTGCAACATCGCATAATAATCCTTTGCCGTCATCATATCGTACAAAGAATAAGGGTCTTTCAACACCTTATTATTACCATCATAACGGTCAACACGGACACCCAAGCTGAAAATCACGTCTTTATAACGGAATTTGTCTTGAATATAGCCTGCAATATAAAGCGGCTGAAGCGGTGCAACAGGGAACGTTCTGGCACCCGTAGCATCTTTAGCCGTAAAAAAGTCATTGAACGAGAATTGATTTGTCGAAATAGGATTGCCCAAATAGTCATATCCATAATAACCCAACAAAGCTTGGTCATTTAGTTCGCGTGCTGTAAACATACTGAGGGATAGCTGGTCAGGTGTCAAATTATTGACATTGCCAAAAGACAAATAAGGCTGTCCTGTTTTGGTTCTCAAGTTTTTGTAGAAACCCAAATCCGTTTTATCCAAAATATCCCTATTTTCAGCAGGCGCATACAACTTAATTTTTTGACCTGCGATAAGGGAGTCACGACCTAAATACTTAGTCGTATCTATACCTGTACCGTTGATATTGCCATTTTGTAATAAGTCCGCGATATACCACAAACGTTCTGGGGCTACTGCATAAGCACGGTCAACCCGTTGCTCATACATAAAGCCCATTTGGATATTATGCGCTTTTTCCTTAGAGCCACCTGGGATGATGTCAAAGTTAAGCGTTGCTTGACCTGTTATCAGATTGCCATCATTCTTAGAAAAGTTATTATAAACTTGTCCAACATTTGAGTGAAAATTCCAAACATTTTGAAGCGCACTTTGATTGAAAATACTGTTAAAAACATTTAAATTATTGCCACCAAATCCTGCTTCTAAATCTTTGCCATTCGCATCACGGTTGAAATTGGCTAAAACAGGATTGATATCTGACAATTTATAACCTGCAAAAACTTGACGATAGCCATTCTGACGTGTTCCCGCAGAGTCCGTAATGAAAGTCGGATCCCATTTTGTATCAAACTGACCGACATAACCATAATTGAACAATTTGTCGCCATGCCGCTCATCCATTGTCTTTGAAAAGTTCTTTTCAAAGCCAAATTGAAGCGTATATTGCGCATTTTCAATCGTCGTATTCGTCGTTTTGCCCCCCTCAGTATTTCCGAGGCGGTGACGGAAACGGAAGTTCGTTCTGAAACGGTCACTGCTTCTTGAAGGATTATTGTATGCGTTAAACACTTGCCAATTTTTACCAGTATTATCAGACGGATTTATTTTATCGTCAATATGATAATAATTGCCTGACAACGTCACATCCATCGCATTTGAAATACGGGCATCAAGTTTACCTGTAAAGTCATATTGTGCATAGCCTTGATTAGGGCGAATTTTCAACGCCTCATAGTCAGTTGACTTCAACAACTCAGCAGAAGCCACACGTGCACCTGTGCCAATAACCGTCCAAGGATGTGCTTCCAAATTTGCCAAAACGTCGTCTTTTACCTTATAAACAGGCAATGCAGGTGGGCTGGGGTCGCCATTAGTCCGCATTTGCGCCGATACACGGAAACCCAACAACGGCTCTGTTACCTTCGTTCCTGTTTTGTCCACACGTGTCCGCGTCAAAATAGGACCTGAAAGGTTGGCATTCACAAAATTATACTTGAAAGCATCGAGATACTGAGAGGTCTCTAACTCCACACCGCCCGTAAGTTTGCGGGCAGGTCCTTTGGTAGTAATAGAGATGATACCGCCAACCACATCACCGTATTTAGCTTCCATACCACCCGTAACAACTTGTAGTTGTTCGATTTCATTGACTGGAACGGTGCTTGTACCACGTACACGAATACCGTCAATATAGTAGTCGGTACCGCTTGAACGAGAGCCTTTGATGGTGGGCGTTTCGCCTTGTTGACTCGATACACCCGCCGTTGTTGCGACGATGGCGTTCACGTCTTTCAAAGGCATTTTTGCAATTTGATCAGATGTAAACTGTTGACCTTGAGTGGTTTGGTCAACTTTTACGATAGGGACTTTGTACTCCGTAACAACAAAAGTTTCGAGAATTTTGCCATTCTCAACCATTTTAAAGTTGAGTGTGATGAGACCTGTTGTGAGTTGAACACCCGTTGTGCGTTGAGTGACAGAACCCAGCATCGAACATTCGACATCATACTTGCCTGGGTCGAGGTTGTTGATACGATACACACCGTCAAAGTCTGCTTGTGCGCCCGTTTTCGAGACCCCATTTTTAAAAACAGCGACAATGGCGCCGACCATCGGTTCTCCTTTTTCGTCCGTCACCTTACCAGACAAGGTGACTTGTCCAAAAGCTGTCAGACCACAAAAAACGAGAATAATGGTTGTGAGTAAATGTTTTTTCATCATTCGTTACCGATTTAGGTATTGAAAAAAAGCTTAATTATACGACGCAATGATGCGCGATTGATTTAATTTTCGAAAAATAAGTTGCAATATTAACAAAACACATATTTAATCCGCAAAAGAAAACGCTTCAAATTGAGAAATTTCACTTATCAACATAACTTTAACTCTTTTACCTCATTGTCAAAGTTATATTTTGCAAAATAAGTAAAAGTCATTTAATAATTTTTAACAATAACGTTTTATTTGGATTTCAGAAAAATGCGTAGCTGATTTTTTGGACCACAGATGGCATTGATACGACAGATTTGCGATGATTCCTTTTTGGTACTTTACAGAATGACAAAAAAATCAGCGCAAATCTGTCATATCAGTGTCATCTGTGGTCTCAAAAAGGAATCTCATACCTTAATATTTTCTTCAATAATATCTTTGCCAAACGCTCTTTCGATTCCACTGTCCAGCCAGCAACATGAGGCGAAACGATAACATTTTCGAACGCAAACAGTTTTTTATACAGCCTTTTCTCCCCCTCAGTATAAGTGCCTGTTTTTTCGTTTTCGAAGACATCTAAACACGCTCCCGCCACTTTTCCAGTTTTCAAAGCCGCTACTAAATCTACTGTTTTAATCACATTTCCCCTTGAAGTATTGATTAAAATGACATTTTTAAGACAATTTTCAATAAAACGAGCATCTCCAAAATGTTTGGTTTCGTCGGTCAACGGCAAGTGAAAACTGATAATATCAGCCTCTTCTTGCAGCGTTTGTAGCGTAACTTCTTCAATGGTTGAAAACTCATAATTTAAGTCATCATAATCACGCCCCAATTCAGAAGAATAATTTCTTGACGCATGCGTAGTACTTAGCAAGTTCGTTTTACCCCCCTCCCGATTATCTCGGGATGTACCATCAGTATTTACACGTGGATAACGAAGATTAGATACAGGAAAAGGCATTTTTTCTAAAAAACCAGAAGGTAAATATTTGTCATACACCAATATACGCATACCTAAACCCAATAATTTGACAGCAAAACTACTGCCTGTATGTCCAAAACCAATGATACCAATCGTTCGACCCCTCAGTTCAAAACCACGGTTTTTCTCGCGTTGCCAATCCATCTTTTTAACCTCCACATTCGCTCGATTCAAGTTGTTTGCCAACGACAACAACATGCCCAAAGCGTGTTCCCCTACCGCATTTCGATTGCCTTCGGGCGAACTCAAAACAGCAACCCCTCTTTCAGCAGCATACGCGCGGTCAACGATTTCCATACCCGACCCTACTCGACCTACAAATCGCAATCGAGTAGCCGCATCAAGCATCAGCTTATCCACTTTTATCTTAGAATTGATAATTAAACCAACATATTCGCCTACAACATCCCGCACCGCTTCATCTGTTATGTTCGGCTCATAGTCGCACGTGAATCCAGTGGCTTCGAGTCCTTTTAGTAACGATTCATGAACATCATCTGTGATGAGGATTTTCTCTTGCATATAAAATTAAGTTATTCTCTTGACAAAATTAAAAGGCGATAAGACTCTGCTTGAGATTCTTATCGCCTTTGTTTTTAAAATCTAAATATTTCAATATCAAATATCTACATTCGCATATTTCGCATTCGCTTCGATAAAGGCACGTCTTGGCGGCACTTCATCACCCATCAACATCGAGAAAATATGGTCAGATTCGATAGCATCTTCAATCACCACTTGCTTCAAAATGCGGGTATCTGGGTCCATCGTTGTTTCCCACAATTGATCGGCGTTCATCTCACCCAAACCCTTGTAGCGTTGGATTTTGACCGAATCATCATGCTCTCCTTTCGAATATTGACTCACCGCTTCTTTACGGTCTTCTTCTGTCCAACAATAGCGGAACTGCTTACCTTTCTGCACTTTATAAAGCGGCGGAGCAGCTACATATATATGTCCATTTTCAATAAGTGGACGCATATAGCGGAAAAAGAACGTCAAAATCAAAGTCGTAATGTGGCTACCGTCAACGTCGGCATCACACATGATGACTACTTTGTGGTAGCGCAATTTTTCGATATTCAAAAAACGCATCCCCTCTGCATCTTCGGCTATACGGACACCTAAGGCGGTGAACATATTTTTTATCTCCTCGTTTTCATAAATTTTATGCTCAAGTGCTTTCTCAACATTCAAAATTTTACCACGTAGCGGCAAAATCGCTTGAATATTACGGTCACGCCCTTGTTTCGCTGTACCACCCGCCGAGTCACCCTCGACAAGGAAAATCTCTGAATCCACAGGATTTTTAGATGCACAATCCGCCAATTTACCTGGCAAACCGCCACCTGTCAATGAGCCTTTACGCTGTACTAGTTCACGTGCGCGTTGTGCTGCATGACGGGCTGTTGCAGAAAGGATGACTTTATCAACAATCTTCTTAGCTTCAGGCGTATTTTCCTCCAACCAATGTTTGAGGTATTCGCCCAAAATTTGGCTGACGATAGCCGTTACTTCCGAGTTACCGAGTTCACCTTTTGTTTGACCTTTAAACTGTGGTTCAGGCACTTTGACCGAAACAACGGCTGTCATACCTTCGCGGAAGTCATCGCCTGACACGGCTTCTTTTATTTTTTTGAATAGACCATTGTCCTCACCGTAGTTTTTGAACTCACGAGCCAAAGCACGACGGAAACCGTTGACGTGTGTACCGCCTTCACGCGTCGTGATATTATTCACAAAACTGAACACGTTTTCAGCATAACCCGTGTTGTAGGTAAATGCGATTTCTACCTCAACATCGTCCTTTTTGCCTTTTATAAAAAGCGGCTCGCTGATGATTTGGTCACGGGCTTCGTCAAGGAATTTGACAAAACCTTTTAAACCTTCTTCCGAGTAAAAATCTTCAACAGGATAGTCTTCGTTTTTAGCATCTTGACGTTCGTCAATCAAACGGAGGCGCAAGCCACTGTTCAAATACGCCAATTCACGGAAACGATGCCCAAGGGTTTCGTGTTTGTAAACCAATTCCTCAAAAATTGTTGGGTCTGGCTTAAAAGTGATTTTAGTTCCTGTTTTGTCTGATACGCCAATGACTTTGATATCGCCTAAGGATTTACCCTCTGAAAACTCTTGAACAAATATTTTCCCTTCACGATGCACTTCTGCACGCAAATGAATAGACAAGGCATTAACACAACTGACACCCACACCGTGCAAACCGCCCGATACTTTATATGTGTCTTTATCGAATTTACCACCTGCGTGTAAGACTGTCAAAACGACTTCAAGGGCTGATTTTTGCAGTTTTTCGTGCATACCCGTAGGAATACCACGACCATCATCCTGAACTGAAATCGAATTGTCTTTGTGAATAATAATTTCAATATTTTGGCAATAACCCGCCAAATGCTCATCAATAGAGTTGTCAATGACCTCCCAAACAAGGTGATGCAAACCCTTCGTATCGGTCGAACCGATGTACATACCCGGGCGCAAACGCACCGCTTCGAGACCTTCAAGAGCCGTGATACTGTTGTGATCATACTCTTTTCTTGGTGCAACTATTTCTAAGACTTCTGTTTCTTCTTTCATGCCGCAAAAATACAATTTTAAGTCTGTTTAAAGAAGTTTTGAGGCGTTTTAAATCATTTGTGTTCACAATTTTTACCCCCTCAGTATTTCTCAATTCTCAAGTCAAACGAATCATTGGCTAAGAAGTTTTAAGTTATCACTTTTGCAGGATGCCAAAGCCAATTTACAGAAGCAACGGGTTATTTAGAATCGCAAAAGGCTTTCTACAAAGTGCAAGTCACTTTCTACTTTCGCAAAAGGCTTTCTACAAAGTGTAATTCACTTCCTACTTTCGCAAAAGGCTTTCTACAACAGACAAACTATACTAAGACATGAACCTTCTTAACATTGTAATTTTTTGAAAATCAATTATCTACCCCCTCAGTATTTGCTCTAAAAAAACTCCCGAAAAACGCCAAAAACTGTAATAGGTTTTCCAAAATACTTTGTTGACCTTTGCAGGGAGCAAACAAAGCACACGGTAAAGACATTTTTAAACATCAGTTTAACACCTAAATTGTCAACTAAAAACGCTATCTTACATGGTTTTTACTTTCTGCAACTCTGCAACTCTGCAACTCTGCAACTCTGCAACTCATACGCATTGAGCTACATTTTGCTCATTGGCAACGATGTTGGGTTTTCGCCTTGATTTTTGAAACGTTATGCAAAAATCGCCCCTTTTCTTTTCTAAAAACATTTTTAACAACCATAAATTAGAAAACAAACATGGAAATACCTATTAAAACACGGCAAATGATAGCGGATGAGTTCAGTATGAATGTCAAAATGCTAATGCGTCATCTAAAAACAGCTAATATCATATTGCCTATGCGTATTACCTTAAACGCTAAATACCAGAAGCTGATTTATGAAGCCATTTACTATCCTAACGGTGTGGGAAAGACTTGGTATAAAAATTATTGATATTTTGCTTTGTCCTATTATGACCTACAATG
Source organism: Saprospiraceae bacterium (assembly GCA_043721685.1). GTDB lineage: Bacteria > Bacteroidota > Bacteroidia > Chitinophagales > Saprospiraceae > JAAFJT01. The sequence goes on from JAYSQG010000456.1 coordinate 28,217, forward strand.
GGATATTAATTGTCTTTTGTATGCAGAAACTTGCCTATACTTTTGTGGCATTATTTAAGAACAAAAGTATTTTATTCACATGTCGCATTTCATTATAATTAGAATATTGAAATTTAGGCAAAAAGTCTTTTTAATCATGAAAAACAATATCAAATCTAGCTTTTTTTTCTGTTTGTTCCACCTAACTCTTTTTGCACAAGTTGAAGTCCGAACATCTGGGAGTACCTTATTAGGGAACACTTGGACTCCAAATGATCCTAATAATGAGGTCACAATGCAATGCTTTGGTTTGAATGCGCTATCTTATCGACCTGGCGGCAAATTATCTTTTGGTGATTATGGTAGTGCTGCTAATGGTAATGCAAATGTATTCGTTGGCGAATGGAGTAATTTCGATTCTGATGGTTTACAATTACATGGCAACACAGGTATTTATTTCACGACAGGCGGACAAGGCAGTTTTCAAGTAGCGAGAATTACTTCTTCCGGGGATTTGCACGTAAGAGGTTCGATTACAGCTTTTTCTTCTATTTTTTCAGATATGCGGCTAAAAAAGAATGTAAAAGCTATTAGTAGCCCGTTACAAACAATAAAACTTCTTCGTGGTATATCATATGATTGGAAAACGGATAAAGATGAAGAGTGGTTGGCAAGCTTACAACGAATGCGTTCAACAGATGAAAAAGGTGTTCGGAATTTGGAACAATCAAAAAAAGAAGCTCAAGATCGTATTAGAGAATCTGCCAATCAAATAGGTTTTATAGCCCAAGAAGTACAGTCTGTATTACCTCAATTAGTTAAAACGAATACCGATGGTATGCTTTCTGTCAATTACGTGAGTGTTATACCGATTTTAGTAGAAGGTATTAAAGAACAACAAGCACAAATTGACGACCTGAAAAAACAAATTGATCAGTTGAGAGTTCTTATAGGTAACAGATAAGAGTAACAGAAACTCTTTGCTTACCCTCCTTTTCCTTCAATTTTATGCTTAATCTACTTGTATAAAATATTTATTTGCATGATACTTTTTCTTGTGAATCTTATATTTAATAAAGGTTTTCCAATATCTAAGGATCATATTTTTCACTTTAGTAACGAATAAAGAATAGGTTGTTACGTTTTTCACATAAATCGTAGCGAAATTTGATTATTTATTCGTTGCCTAATTTATCTAATCTATCATGAAGAAAATATTTATTTTTATTATTCTGGCTTTGCCCTTTGTCTCAAAGGGACAATTTGCAGGCTCTTTCCCAACAAGTGAGCCAACGTTTGGTATAATAAAGCAACGAGCAAAAGTTTACTACGATAGCCTTTTGATAGCTAAAGGCACATTACAAGGAACAGGCTATACAAGTTATAAAAGATGGGAATGGTTTTGGGATCAACGAATGGGCAATTCAGCGAAACTAAGTGAAGTTAAGCAAAAAATACAAGACTATTACAATTTGCAGAATAATAATTCCTTCAGCATCCAACAAAATTATAGTTGCACAACTGGTGGCAATACTTGGGAAGAACTTGGTCCTAATATTTTCCCGAATAGTTCAAGCGGTGGAACTGCATATCAAAGAGGAATAGGTATGGTATCGTTTGTACGTTTTCATCCTCAATATAATGGAGGAACTCAACAGACAATTTATACAGGAGGCCCATCTGGTTTATGGAAATCAATAAATAATGGTCAAAGTTGGAGTTTAGTTAATACCGATAGAAATATAGTAACTTCATGTTCTGACTTGGCTATCAATCCGAATTCACCAAACACGTTCTATTTAGCCACAGGTCAAGAAAAAAGTATGGCATTATTTGATGTGTTTGGAAGCCCTTATGAAAGATTTTGGGGCGTATTAAAAACTTCTGATGGTGGTAACTCTTGGACAAACTTAGGTCCTCAAGACCCCAATTTGCAATATACCGACCCAAAAGTTGGTAGAATTCGTCTACATCCTACTAATCCAAATATTATTTACTTGACAATGTATTACCATAGTTGGGCGAATAGCTCTCATTGGGAAGGTAAAATATACAAGTCCATAGACGCTGGCAGCACATGGAATACAATTTATACGGCTACCAATACTCATCTGTTAGATATGGAATTCAAACCCGATGACCCCAATACGTTTTATGTAGCAGGTTATAGGCTTTTAAAATTTACTGATACACAAACCAATACTTCTGAACTAACTCCTACCGATTTGACAGCACAACTTGGAACTGGTTGGATAGCAAATACTACAGGTGGTGTTGGAGCAGGTATTGGTCATGCTATCCGCTTAGAAGTAGAAGTAACTCCAGCATCACCGAATAATCTTTATGTTATTGGTGTCGATCTTAGTGGCTTTAATAATCTATGGGTATCTACTAATTCGGGTACATCATTGACGGCAAAAAGCCCAACTGGTATTTCAGGAGGCTACAATCTTGGCTTAGATATAGTTAGACAAATGATGTGTTTAGCTATTTCACCTAATAATGCGAATGAAATCTATATGGGTGGCATTGCATTAGGTAAATCCACAAACGGAGGATCATCATTTACATTATTAAATACAGGTGATAAGATACATCCTGATAACAGAGAACTTGAATGTGTAAGTATTAATGGAAATATAGCATTATTCACATGTAATGATGCAGGTTTACATGTTAGTTTTGATGCGGGAAGTAATTGGCAGACTATTTCTAATGGTTTAGGCATTGGGCGTTTATATGGGATAGATATTGCTACTACACCTACATCTCAAAGTTTAGAAAAAATCATTGGT
>JAYSQG010000457.1:0-5284 GCA_043721685.1 Saprospiraceae bacterium
TACCTCTTCCCTTTCCGAACAGAGTCGTCAAGCCCTACTGCGCCGATGGTACTGCACCCCTGAGTGTGGGAGAGTAGGTCGCTGCCAACTTAATAAAACATTATGCCTCGTGCCATTCATTTGGCTCGAGGCTTTTGTTTTGTACCTCTCTCCTACTACCCCAGTAGAAATTAAAAGGTTATAACGAATATTATATTACAAATATAAACAACTTTACAACACACTCATTGCAGCCACAAAAGCATCTCGACGCCGCCGTGCAACCGGTATTTTCTCCCCATTTTCCAAAATCACAAAATCGCCTTCTGGTAATTTCATCAATTTCCGCACTGCGGACATCCGAATGATATACGATTGATGTATTCTAAAAAACAAATCAGTCGTGTATTGGGCAATACCTTCATTGCTTGTTAAGTAATCAAAATTTCCAATATGTGAAGAAACGACAATCTTTTCGCCACCTATAGTCCGAATTGTTGTATAATTTCCAGCTGATTCGAGGTGTAGAATATCTGCTATCGGCAGGAAATGAACGCCTTGTGTGGTATGTAAAACCAATTTTTCTATCCTACGCGTCTGAGCAGTAAGGAGTAATTCTTTAATTTGAAGATGAAAATCTGTTGTAACTTGGCTTTTTCTGATTTTAACAACGGCTTGTTTAAGTTCCTCATATCCAATGGGTTTTAACAAATAGTCAATCGCATTGTAGTGAAAGGCTTTTAAGGCAAATGCATCAAAAGCGGTCGCAAAAACAAGTGCATACTGAGGGGGGGGTAAAGCAGATAAAACTTCAAATCCCGAACCGTCTTTAAGGTCTATATCTAAGAAAACGACATCAGGTTGCATGTTTTTGAGTAAATCAATAGCTGTTTTTTTGCTATGCGCTTCACCGATGATGCGAGAATCTGGAACCAAGTCTGTCAGCATTTCACGCAGCAAAAGACGGGCATCGTGTTCATCGTCAATAATACAAATGTTGAGCATAAATTTTTGTTTTTAATTTGTTAAATATCGTTTTCGTAAATTTTTGTTGTCGAAAGATGGATATATTGAAATTACCGCATGCGGATTTTAAGCCGAACTGAAGTACCTAACATTTGGTCGTTGTCTCCTAAAATAGGTTCAATCAATAAATCGTCTGATGCATTTTGTCCATTGTGTAAAGCTAATCTTTGTCGAGAAAGACCTATACCTACACCTGTTTTTCCTCGTTTTAGCCTCCCCTCAGTCCCAAAAGAATCGGGATTCGAAACATATTTACCATTTTGAGTACCGTTTTGAGCGTTTAAAACCGAGTTTAAGAGTGATTTGGGGTCAAACCCTCTCCCATTGTCTTGAATTTCAATATTTAAAAAGGCATTTTCGGCAGTAAAGTGAATTGATAATTTAGCCGCTTGTTCCAATGAATCAAATCCATGTTTCAAGGCATTTTCGACAAAGGGTTGAATGAGCATTGCGGGAATTTCTGTACTGAAACTATCAACAGACTCATCTACTATAATCGTAAAATCTAATTCTTCTTTGAAACGCAATTTTTCCAAAGCCAAATAATTGGTCAAGGCTTCTACTTCTTCGTCTATTGTCACTTTGCCGCGTCTGGTGGATTCCAAAGTGAAACGCACCATTTTAGCGAAGCGGCTTAAATATGTCATGGCTTCATTTTTTTCACCACGCTGAATGAGTAACTGTATGGAATTCAAACAATTAAATATGAAATGCGGATTCATTTGTGTTGCCAAAGCAGAACGCTCTAAGTCGTTGATTTGCACCGCAATATCATATTCTTTTTTAATATTTTTTATGCGTTTTTTATAAAACAAAAAACCAGTTACCAAAACCGCAAGTGCCAATGAACTGCGAAACCACCAAGTCTCAAACCAAAACGGCAGAACTGTAAAAGGCAATTTTAATGAATCACTCCATATCCCATTTTCATTTTGTGCTTGCACTTCAAAAAAATAATTGCCTTGAAATATAGATGAATATTGAATATTCCTGTTGAAAGTAAATCGCCATTCATCCGTTGAGTCCAATCTATAACGGTAGGGGATTTTACTAAACATCTGAAAATTAATGCAATTCCAAACGATTTCTATTTCATTTTCACTTGCTTTGACTGCCAAGTTATTTGATAAATCTCTATTACCCGAAGTGGTTTTAAAAAACATTAAAAAGGGCGCAGGTGTCGGCATATCTGTTGGTGTATCTTTGTAAAAAACCAACCCTTTGGGCGTAGCTAAAAACACACCCTCAGTATTTGGGGCAATATCATTGATTTCATTGCTCGGCAAACCGTGAAACATCGTAATTGGTTGAATGTACCAACCACTTCCATTGGGTTTTGGGCTTAATTTATTCAAGCCCGCCATTGTACCGACCCAAATATTGCCTTTAGCATCGGTTGCCACGTTTTCAAGCATATCGGTCACTAAACCATCTGCTTTGGTGATATTGAGAGCTTTTTTGCCGTCATAAATGACCAATCCATTGCCTTTTGTCGCAAAAACCAAATTACCATCGGGCAATTCGGCTATATCTTCAACCCTTGTTTTTAAAGCAATATGCAACAAGGGTATAGCGACTAAACTGTCGTTTTCAAGACGATACAGACCATCTTGCTTGCTGACCCAGAGACGGTTTTGGCTGTCTTCAAAAACAGAGAAAATACGGTTTTGGACCTCCCCTCCATTCAGGCAGATTCTATCTTGTGTTCTTGTCCCGATAATTTCTCTTAAACCACTGTACCCGACTGACCACAATCCATCTTGATGCGGGCGCAGAGCTATTTTCCTAGGTGTTATCCCTTCAAAATTTGTTATGTGACCTTGTTGCCAAATATGAAGTTGTATTGTTCCAGCAATATACAATTTTTGTGGTGCATTCTGCCATTTCATATCAAAAATATTGCCTTCGGAAAATCTATCAATGGTTTTATAAACCATCGTTTTTGTATCAAAAAGCCCGACTTCACCTTGCCAAAAGGTGACAAAAACCTTGTGGTTGCCCAAACTAACCGTGTTAGATACGACATCAAAAGGGAAATGGGCATTTTGGGTATCAAATATCTGTACTTTTTTGCTGCGTAAATAGAACACGCCTTGTTCTATCGTCGTCACCCAATACCCACCGTCCCGGTCACGCAAAAAGGTGACAGGAGAAATATTTTTAATCAAAGTTTGGGCTGGTTTTTTGCCAATAGCATCAGCGTTGGGATATAGTTTTACACCGCCATTCGCACCTTCGGCAGTCCAGATTTGTCCATCTTCATCTGTTATTATGTCAAAAATAGCTTGGTCGTTAGGTATGTCTAAGAAAGAGCCGTTTGCCATTTGGCGATGAATACCTTTCATTGTGAAAAGAAAAGAGGTTTTACCAACAGTTTTCCATCGGGTGTTTGTCGTATTATCACTCCATGAAGTCAAGCGAATTGTTCCATTGGCTATCATTTTTTGTCCATCGAACCTATAAATAGGCAGAAGTAAACTGTTATGTTGCGGTACGCCCTTTATACATGACTGATAAACGGTAATGTCTTTTTTAGGTGCTTCAAAAATAATCAAGGCGGGGGCTTGGGGGACTGCAATCAGTTCACTGTGCCCATTGTCTAAGATTTTTAGGATACCGATATTTGTTAATCCAACAAATACCCCCCCCTCAGTATTTTTACCGTTTTCAAACCGAAAAAAGCCTGCACTCACGGAAAAAGCCTTTTGATAAGCCTCAATAAGTTGATTGTATTTGAAAGGACGAATCGTATCGTGTTCAAAAAAATATAATTTTCCCCACATCGAAGAGAACCAAATACGCCCTGACGCATCTTCTTGAATGCCATTGATAACATTGTCCATGAGTCCTTCCTTTGCGCCAAAATTTTGGAAAGTATAGCCGTCGAATCGGCTCACACCATTGTCCGTACCAAACCACAAAAAGCCTTTTGAATCTTGAATAACGGTATAAACTTCGGGGCTGGGCAGTCCGTCGTTGGTGGTATAGTTGTGCCAACAGTATTGGACTTGCTGCGCATTGAGTGATACAGAGAGAAATAAGAATATGCGTAACAGATTGTTTTTCATTATGTTGTTTTTCTTTTGGAATGGGCTGAAATATGATTGGGGTATTTTACCGAATATACATTTGTTATAACCGAATTGTCCGTGAAGATAACCAAATATTTATTAGTCCAAAAACTTTGTTAAATTTAATACCACCTTGCGGCAAAGTATTTACAAATACAAGAACAACAACACCTTTTTGTTAAATCTAAAAACGTCTGCTTTTAATCTTTTACTTAATCTAAGTCTATGAAAACGTTCAATACTCACGCTTTTAATTAAATACCAAGATGAAAAAAAACTTCTACTCCTTTTTCACGATTATAATCCTGCTGAATGGTTTTTGGCTTAACGCACAAACGACCTGTCAAGTGACAGCACCTGCTGCGGGTAGTTCATGGGTTGCAGGTGCAACAATGCCCATACAATGGAATACCACCGCTTTTACCACCAATGTCAATCTTGTATTGTTTGATATTTCCATTGGTTCGAGTGGTCAAGCTATCTTAAATATTGCCTCGAATATTCCCAATTCTGGTTCTTTCAATTTTATTATACCCAATACATTACCATCCAAGTGTAGTTATGGTGTGTATATTGAGAATGTGGTTAGAACGAATTGGTGTTATGGACCTTCCAATATTTGTATTAGAAAATCCAATTGCGATGCCAGTTTCTCATTTGCGCCAATTGGCAATTGTGGTAATTTTCAGTTTACAAATACTTCGGTTGTACCAGGTTTAGATAGACCTGGATATTCATGGAATTTTGGCGACCCCAATAGTGGAGCAAATAATACGTCAACAGCGCAACATCCGACGCATCAGTTTAGTGCCTGTGGCACTTATAATGTTTGTACGACAGTTTCAGGATCGGGCTGTACAGCCACAATTTGCAATACTGTTACCGTATCCGACATTACCCCACCTGTTGCGCGCTGCAAACAAGGTATCGGTGTCATTTTAGATGCCAATTGCCAATATAATGTCACATCAGCCTTTGTTGACAATGGCTCGACAGACAACTGTCAAATAAAGTCGCTTGTGGTCAATCCCGCTATTATTTTTGGCTGCGCCAATACAACCGTCACTTTGACGGTTACGGACTGGTGCAACAACAGAAGCACTTGCACAATGGGCATTCAAACCATTGAAACCGTGCCGCCTACGATTGTGTGTCCACCGACTGCTACTGTTACTTGCACGACGGATACCATCCCCTCAGTAACAGGC
>JAYSQG010000458.1:0-4520 GCA_043721685.1 Saprospiraceae bacterium
TGCTAAGTAGATAATCGCTGTATAAATCTATCATCGTTTTCATAGCGCCAAGTTAGGTAATTTCAATATGACTATGAAAACTTTGCGTAAGTTGAGTTATAAAGTTTTTATATCACCCCCTCAGTATAAAAGCCAATGTGACTTGTTTTGCATTGGCTTTTTGCGTTTTATACCCCCTCAGTATTTCCTTAACGGACACCATACGTGAATATTCCCTTAAAATAAATTATTGATAACCAGCAAATGACATTTACGAAACCTTAAATACATTTGTCAGTAACAAAATCTAATATTTCATCAGCCCATTCAACAGCGGCTATAACTTCTGATTTATCTGGTTCAAATTCAATATCAGGGTAACGAAAACGAACATCTAAACCGTTTAGGGAAGTGGCTAATAGGTCTAATTGTAGAAAACTTTCATCTAAACCGATACAAATTTTGAGAATTTTTTCTAAATCATGGGTTTTGATAAGTGGTTGAAGGCGATAGACACAATAGCCCTTCAATGCCTTTTCTGCGCATTGTTGCGTATGATAGATAGCTGTATCGTAATAGTCTTTTTCCAGTAAAGCATTTGCAGAATCTAAATCGCGTTGGGCTTTTAGCAGCCAATCCTTATAAATTTCCATAGAGCAATTTACCTTCTTTTTTAATTTTATGTTGCAGCGTTGAAGGGTGTTCAGCTCTTTCAGAAAAGAAGTTTTTATGGTTTAGCACGATATCCGTTGAAATATCTAAACCTTTAAGGGCTTGTTTACCTTTGATATGCAGTGCTAAATTGAAATGAATATCATCATTTAATACAATTAAGAAATCTAAATCACTCTCTGCATGAGGTTCTCCCCACGCATAAGAGCCAAAAAGATAAATTGTTAACGGTTGATAAGTCTCCGCTAATCTCTTTACGGCTTCTTGAATTTTAGATTTTGATATTTTTTCCATATTTCAACATCTTGTTTTTCTAAGATAAAGCAAAAATAAGGGTGTTTCTTTGAAAAAAGTAATTTCTCTTCTGTATTTTACCTTTACACCATCATTTTACTGGTCAAATAAAATTTTCAAGTTTGATACCCCTCAGTATTTCGTTGCTTTTTGACGTTTTTTTTAGCAAAATAGGGATTGAAGACAATCTGAATTTAAAAAAGAGAAGTAGTTTTGTGGTAGGTTTTTTATTGTTTGATAGAGTGTTACAAAAAGTAAGACAAATTTTTAGTATCATATAAAAATAAAAAGATGGAAAAAGAAATTAAAAAGGACATTGCAAATTATTTTCTAAGTGACAGTAGGCAATTTCTTAATCGTTATGAACTATTAAAACCAATACAAACCGAAATATCCAATCGAAGCAAGCTACTTATTGATATTGTCTTTTCCTTTGAATGTAGTTTGAAGGCTTTAATATTTATTGAATCAGAATTAGACGAAAAAAAAACATATAAAATTGTCCGTAAATGTAGCCACGACTTGCGTAAGTTAATTCAAGAGGTAGATGCAGCACAAATCGCAGATATAGTATCAATAATTGATGAAAATTTTGACCATTTTAATGTTAGTTCAAGATATACCTTAGACGCAAACATTTATTTTAGAAAAGCAACTGGAGTTTTGGATGATTTATATTACTCGACCATTGCAAATTTCAATTGGTTGGAGACTCTTTATCAGAATTCAAAAAAATTATATTTTTATGTAAATTCAAAAATTGATAACTCCTTTACGACAGTTGAATTCAAGGATATTGATATTGCAAAAGAGTTAGAAAAAACAAGAAGAATCAAGCAACTAAATGAGAAATAACTACAGCAGCTTTGCATAAAAAATAGTGATAAAATAAAATGAAAAAAGAACTAACATCACAACAACAAGAGCAACTTCTCAAAACCTTAAAAACCCGTTTTGAGAAAAACCCAAACCGCCACAAAGGTCTTGAATGGTCGGAAATACAAGCAAAACTTGAAGCCAACGCTGAAAAACTGTGGTCTCTCAATGTCATGGAAGAAACAGATGGTGAACCAGATGTTGTTTGCTTTGATACGCAGACGGGCGAATACATTTTTTATGATTGTGCCGCAGAAAGCCCTAAAAACCGCAGAAGTCTTTGTTACGACCTCGAAGCGTGGGAGTCAAGGAAAGAATATAAACCAAAAGACAATGCGATGGATATGGCGACGGCTATGGGCATTGACATTTTGTCGGAAGCCGAATATCGAGCCTTGCAGGAATTGGGCGAATTCGATTTAAAAACGTCGAGTTGGGTGAAAACACCTTCTAATATCAGAAAACTCGGCGGTGCGCTCTTTTGTGACCGTCGCTTCGATACGATCTTTTTGTATCACAATGGTGCAGAATCTTACTATGCGGCAAGGGGATTTCGAGGCGCGCTAAGGGTTTAAATAGGACAAAAACAGCGCAGATTTGAGAACATTAAAGTCGGCAAGGTTTTGAACCTTGCCGACTTTTTTTTCGACGTTATTCCTATTTAACGCCCTAAACCCACCTTTCCCAGCGTAAAACCATTATTTTTAATTCAATAACAACATTAAAATAGCTTTTAAAATTTAAACCTACCTTTCAACAAAAAGTCCTATACTGATGTGACAAAACACGGGAGAGGGCATTAATACTTACCCCCTCAGTATTACCATCATTTTTACTAAAACACACACATAACAATATGAAATCTCCTTTTTACATGCTCGCTTTAATGATAATTGGATGGACACAAACCAATACCCAATCGCTTCTTCAAGCAGAATTGCTCGGCAGACCAACAGACAAAAGCATCACCGTTCAAGCCTTTTTTGATAGTCCAGTCGAAGCCTGTATTCAATACGGCACAACAAACGGCGTTTATCCAAACCAAACAGCATGGCAGACTTTTGCGGCGGGTGAACCTACGGAAATCGATGTGTCGGGCTTGCAAACCAATACAAAATACGTGTATCGGATGTGTTATCGCACACCGAACACAACAACAGTGACAACTCGCCCCGAATACAAGTTCCAAACGCAACGGGCAAAAGGCAGCACTTTTTCTTTCATCGTTCAAGCCGACCCACACATGGATGCGCAAAGCGATACAGCTTTATACCGCTTGGCTTTGAACAATCAATAAGCGTCGCTGTTTTTGATGCGAAAGGTCAAAATGTTCGGCAATTACTCAATAACAGCCCTGTTACAGAAGGTAAGTTTCAAATTGCTTGGGATGGTCGCAATGGTTCGGGTACTGAATTGCCCAACGGCGTTTATTGGTATTCGATTAAAGGCGAAAGCGGCGGCGAGGCGACAGGGAAGATGGTGCTGATGCGATAATTCCCCCCCCTCAGTATAAAAACAGAACATTCGGCCTACTGTCTTGCATTTGTCCAACCATTGCATTCTTTTTTCATGTAAATATTATCAGATATTGCAAGGGCTAAGAACAAACATATTCAATATGCTTTCCCGTAAAATTTAAGCCTTTTTTTTATCAAAATGAAAAAATGAAAAACCTCTTTAAGGGGTTTTTGCGGAGAAGATTGTGGTTGAGAAATAGCCCCCTCAGTATTCTCTATTTTTCAATTCTAATTTCGATAAATCTTTAATTAACAATAAGTTATGAAACAATTTCTAACGTTATTCTTCTGCCTCCTTGCCTCTTGCATCTTTGCACACAGCGGTCATGAATCGGCTGCGAACCTAAAAGACTGGTCTATATCTTCTGAAAACAAAACCGTCAAAGCCTCTTTGATGATGCTAAAAGACAAAACCGTTTTTTTAGAAAACGCAGATGGACAGATGTTAAAATACCTTTTGTCTTCTTTCAATTTAGAAGACCAATTGTATGTTATTCAAAAACACAAACAAATCGAGCAATTAAACACCCCCTCTCCGATTAATCGGGATGCAAGCACAGTACAAAAGGCTTCTTTGGTGCAAAACTTGTTGAAAAACAACTTTTGGTTACTCGTTTGGTTCTCAACTTTACTCACGACCTTTTTATTGATTCGTTTGTATAAAAACAAGTTTCAATTCAAATATGGTTATGCCTTTGTTTTAGTCGCATTGGTGTGCATTTTCCTTAGTTTTATGCCAAAACCCATCTTAGGCACAGACCCCATGTTTATAGATTCTGCGTTTGCGCCCTTCAAACCAAAGGTTAAAACCCGTTGGGATGCCACTTACTTCTATGTCGAAGATTTGGGTTTGCCAAGTCACCAAATGATGAAAGGCATCACGGCTTGGCAACAGCAGGTGCCGATTCAACAATGTTATGTCGGCACAAATGCGTGGTCAATTCCTCTAAATCCCGTCGTTGCGGCAACGCCTGTGCCAACAACGACAAACTTTTTTAAAGGCGCAGTTGCTTTGGCTGCCAATGGTATTCCTATTTTTAATGCTTTGAACAATCGCGGCGAGGACTCCTATCTTATCGGCGAATTAGACCAATTCGGTGGGCATTGTGGTAGAGCCGACGACTATCATTATCATGCCGCACCCCTCAGTTTGGACAGCATCAATGCAGATATTTTACCCAT
>JAYSQG010000459.1:0-2374 GCA_043721685.1 Saprospiraceae bacterium
AAATTATTTTCGATGATGTATTTCTCACATTCTTGGTCAATGGCGGCATTCATAAAAAAAGCACAAATAATAGCCGCTGGACCATTAATAGTCATCGAAACGGACGTTTTCGGATTGGTCAATTCAAAGCCAGAATAGAGTTTTTTAGCATCGTCGAGACAACATACATTGACACCTGAATTACCGACTTTACCATAAATATCAGGTCTGTAATCAGGGTCTTCACCATATAATGTCACCGAATCGAAAGCAGTGGATAGCCTTTTGGCAGGTAAACCCTTGGAAACATAGTGAAAACGACGATTTGTACGCTCGGGATTGCCTTCGCCTGCAAACATCCGGGTTGGGTCTTCGCCTTCGCGTTTGAAAGGAAAAACACCAGCCGTAAATGGAAATTCGCCTGGCACATTCTCTTGTAAAACCCAATTTAAGATTTCACCCCAATCTTTGAATTTTGGTAAAATGACACGTGGGATTTTGTTACCCGACAACGTTTTGCGATAAGCGGGTACTTTGATGTCCTTGCCTCGCACTTGATAGACAAATTCATCGGCAGTGTAAGCAGCCCGTTTGGTTTCCCAATTGTCTAATATTTTTTTGCATTGTCCATCAAGTTGCAATTCAACCTCAATGTATAGTTTTTCTAACCCCTCAGTAATTTCTTTAGGATTTATAAACTTCTGATTTCCAAGGCTTTCTATGGTGTTTTTTATTGAAAACAACTGTCGTGCAACGCCCACCTGTTTTTCAATCCATTTGTCATAAAGACGGTTGTTTTCAGAAATTTCAGACAAATAACGTGTGCGATTCGGTGGAATGATATAGGTTTTCTCACGCGAACCTTCCGAAGGTTTGAAACCTTCGGAAGGTTGTTGCTTGAATGGAACGCCTGTTTTTTCTTCAATAATGGTCAATAAATGCGCATATAAATCATTCATACCCCCATCATTGAATTGCGAAGCCATTGTGCCATAAACAGGCATCGTATCGGGTGCAGAATCCCAAAGGTTGTGGTTGCGTTGATATTGTTTTTTGACATCACGCAAGGCATCGAGTGCGCCGCGTTTGTCAAATTTATTGATGGCAATAAGGTCAGCAAAATCGAGCATATCAATTTTTTCCAACTGCGTGGCTGCACCATATTCAGGAGTCATCACATATAAAGAGACATCAGAATGGTCAACAATTTCAGTATCGGACTGCCCAATACCCGATGTTTCAAGGATAATGAGGTCAAAATTTGCCCCCCTCAGTATATCTACCGCTGATTGCACATATTTTGACAAAGCCAAATTTGACTGCCGCGTTGCCAAAGAACGCATAAATACATGTCCCGTATTTATGGCATTCATCCGAATTCTATCGCCTAAAAGCGCACCGCCTGTTTTGCGTTTTGATGGGTCAACAGAAACAATGGCTATCTTTTTTTCTGGAAAATCCATTAAAAAACGGCGTACCAATTCATCGACAAGGCTCGATTTACCTGCACCACCTGTGCCTGTGATGCCAACGATGGGGGTTTTGTGTTTCGTGTTTTGAGTTTTGAGTTCCGCTAACCATGCTTCACTTTGTTCTGGAAAATTTTCAGCGGCTGAAATTAGTCGTGCTATACTGAGGGGGTTGTTTGCAGAAACTTGCTTGATTTCACCATTAATATTTGTGCCTAATGGGAAATCGCATTGTTGTAAAACGTCATTAATCATGCCTTGCAAACCCATTGTACGACCATCATCGGGCGAATAAAGGCGAGCTATACCGTAGTTTTGCAATTGAGCAATTTCATCGGGCAAAATAGTGCCACCGCCGCCGCCAAAAATTTTGATATGGTTGGCACCGCGTTCTTTTAATAAATCGTAGGCATATTTGAAGAATTCGATATGACCACCTTGATAACTCGTTATCGCAATGCCTTGTACATCTTCTTGAATGGCAGTCGAGACAATTTCCTCGACGCTGCGGTTATGCCCTAAATGAATGATTTCGGCACCCGAAGACTGCATGATGCGCCGCATGATATTTATGGCTGCGTCGTGACCGTCGAAGAGCGAAGCGGCAGTGACGATGCGGATTTTGTTTTTGGGTTGATAAATTTGTATAGATTGCATAACTGATAATGATTGATTATTTGGAAAGAGTAAAGTTATTTCCAGCAAAGTTATGTAGTTTTGCTTTTGAAAGGTGTAAAACACCCCCTCAGTATTTTTCATAAAATTTGATTTGAATCATGTCTGAAAGTTTTAAAAATAAAATCCAACGATTAGAGTTAGAAAATTTCACTTGCTTTTCAAAAGCAGCGATGGATTTTTCGAGTGGGATAAATGTGTTTATTGGGGAAAATGGTTCTGGCAAAACGCATGTTTTGAAGGTTTTATAT
>JAYSQG010000460.1:0-3446 GCA_043721685.1 Saprospiraceae bacterium
TTGAAATTCATAATCTGAATTGGCTTCTTTCAAACTTCTTAATTGAGCGCGTTGTTCGACATAATAGCTCTCGTAATGGTTCATCAATTTTTGAGCGTAAGCATCATAAACCGCAATATGTCGATGGTGTAAAACTTTAAATTTTCCGATAAAAAGGGCTAGTTTTTTATTCAAATCATCTCGACTTGCTTCATTTTTTTCATCAGCAAATGCTGCAGGGTGCAAATTACTGAGGGGGTGCTTCAAAGTATTGACATTTTGATACAACTCCTCACTCGTCTCAATTTCAGCCCTAAGACGTTCATATTCATTTTTTGTAAACGTATAATCAGATGGATTCAAATGATTTGCCAATAACTCACGCCCTGCCTTTTTTTGGCTTGCCAAATAATGACCAACGACTTCCGCAAAACTTTCATCGCCAAAAATCGGTTGTCCCAGTGTGTGATGTGTGTCATCAGATTTTGCCAAATACCGACGTGCTTGTTTCAAAGCAATTTTAAATTCTTCTTCCTTGAAATCAACCGATTTGCTCGTCTGGTCTTTGCGTATGACATCAAGCAACAGGTTTTTGTCCTGATAAATATCTTTTAACAAAAAAGTCAAATTGCCCAAACCGAGGTTGACCAATTCATTTTGAATTTGCATCAAACTCGCCACATCATCGGCAACGACAGCCGTTTTTTGACCATTTGACAAAGCATTTAGTAAAATATTGGCTGCCAAATGTGTCCGCCCTGTGCCATGTCCGCCTTCAACGAGCGTAATTTTATTCCGTAAAACAGTACGTAAAGCTGTGCGTTGATAAAGGTCTTCAGGCAGCACCGTGAACTCATGAACGTGTTCTGCTGTCCACGTAAAGTTTTGAAAATCAATGTCTTTGGTGTCCGTTTCATGCAAAGAACCGTCAGGATGCGGAAACAAACCAACCGCACCGCACCAAGCGATATGCCCTTGTTCGCCCAATTCGTTCGCGTATTTTACCGAAGGACATTGGATGATTGTCGGACTGATATTTTGCACAGGAAATTTGAGTTTTGTCGCCAAATCTTTCAAAAAAGCTTGAAAACCTAAATACGTAAAGGGCGGATTTAGGATATATGTGCTTAAATGCTCCGATAGGTCTAGTCCATGCTTTTGACGAAAATGCTCAACGAGATACTCATTGACTGCCACCGTTCCATTGTCATCATAAGACAACAACCACGAATCGCGGCGTGTCGGATGCGGTTTGATGTTCAAATACCAAATAAAAAGTGGTGCTGCTATTGCCCCCCCCTCAGTATCTGTATCAAAAACGAAGGGAAAACCGAAGCCAAAAGAATTTTGACCACGCGTTTTTTGTATGTTTTTAGTTTCAAAATAGAACTGCCGAAACTGTTCAGAGTTGTGAAACTCGGCATGAATGTCTGTCTCAAACGTCGTTTGATTGTAAAAAAGCTCTGTCCACTTCGTCATTTGTGGGTGAATGCCATTAAAAACGGCAAACATATCGAGTTTATCGTCACCCAAAGGGAGAGTATTGAGGTAAGATTTGGAAACTACTGTCTGTCTCATAGATTAAGAAGTAACGCCAAATGTCATTTGGCAGGTTTGGCTTTAATAAATTGAACTGACACCATATATATACGTGTCGCAAGCAAATTTAGACAAAACTTGGAAATGAGGTAATCATTTGAGCACATTGTTTTGTTTTTCGAGGTAAATCACTATTTTTGAATAAAAATCAACCCTTACTTATGAACCACTTAGCCCATTTTTTTCTTTCAGGCAACAACGAAGACTTAGCCATTGGCAATTTCGTTGCAGATTTCATCTCTAACCGCGAATTACCGCAATTTACTGAGGGGGTCAAAAGGGGCATTATGTTACATCGAAAAATAGATGCTTTCACAGATGCCCATCCTGTTGTCAAGCAAAGCACAAAGCGGCTTCATCCATTTCACCACAAATATTCGCCTGTCATTGTGGATATTTATTACGATTTTTTGTTGGCTAAAAATTGGGAGAAATATGCTGTTGGAGACCCCTTCCCGACAAAATCGGGATTTCGTTCCTCAACAGTATGGAATGTCCATTTGCGTAGTTTTGTAAATAAAATGTATAATTTATTGACAGAAAGGCATTTAGACTTACCTTTAAAACTAAGAAACCGTTTACCACGTATGATTGCAGATGATTGGTTGATGCGTTACTCGACTTATGAAGGGCTGCACCGTGCTTTTTTGATGATTGAAAAATACGCCGCTTTTCCCGGAAATTTTGGGAATGCGGCGACACATTTAGAAATGTATTTAGAGGCGTTTGACGCGGAGTTCAATGCGTTTTTTCCTGATTTGCAGAAGCATGTTCAAGGGATATTAATCGATAATCACAATAAATAACTTGATTTGTTGTATTTTCAGGCAGTACCTCCATATTAGCTCCATGATTATCTTTGAAAGACTTACTAATCCTCTTCTAATAATTTTATTTTTCGCTTTTTTTTCAAAATAAAAAACCAACCATAATGGATACCTACTTGTTGATAGCGGCGTGTCATGGTTCCTTTTAACTCTCCTTTAGTGCTGTAAAAAATATATTCCGAAGCAATAACATCTTTTGGTGCGAGTTCTAAAGAAAGGCTCAATATCCACTTTTTTTCCCCTTTTTTAGTACAAATAAGTGATGTTTCTGAAAGGGCACTAAAAAAAGGAAGGTTGGTAGGATTGTATAAACCTATTGAACTATAATAAGGAACTTCAACGCCCGACGACAAAGAAATTATATCATAGTTAGAAAAGCCACGTGGGACTAAAACAAAAGAAGAGCCGATGCTTTGTACTATGCTAAACTTATCTTTATGCCATAGATTAAAATTCACTAATCCTTTAAAGGCTAAATATGGCAAACTATGTTTATTACGTGTATCATAAGACAAGCCATTTCGTGTTATGTTTTCAGCAATATTTAAACTTACATCACTAGGCATAAGACCAATTCTTAATCCTATACTACTTGATAATTTTGTATTTAATCTAATAAAACGTGTTAATTCCATGGCAAAACCATAGGTTGGTCTTGAATAAATGCGAAGACCTGGAACAGGTTCATAATTTTGCACGACCTTTTGTTTGCTAAAAACATGCACACCAAGTGTCATTTTCCAAAGGTTTGTACTATCTGTTTTAGAGATAATTTGTGCTTTTAAACCTAAAACCAAGAGAAAATAAAACGAAATAAAGCAAAATAATTTTTTCATAACAAAGCATCGTTTTTATATAAGTCCGTCTCAAAGCAGATTGTTATTCATGCGTTAAGACGGACTTTATGATTTTTAATACCAAACATCTACATTCATTGTGTGAAAAACACCGTAATTTGGTAGTTCGACAACAAACCCTAAATCCTGATCACTTGCTGCTAATCCTATTCTGAACCATGCTCTATATCTTGGATTAACACCA
>JAYSQG010000461.1:0-1537 GCA_043721685.1 Saprospiraceae bacterium
CGGCAAAAATATTTGTACCCAAAATAAGACGGTTTGCATCAGGTAAAGGTTTATCATCTTTTAAAGCATTATATGTAGGGCTTTCGATATTGTAACAAAGTTTTTTACTGCTCAAAATTGTTGCGGTTGCTTCGCCATGTCTATCATTTACCTTCTCTGCGGCTGTCTCCAATAGTTTTACATCATTCAATAAAATGATGTGTTTTGAATGGTCATTTGCAGCCTTTTCTGCATGGTGACATAGTATCGTAGCACGAGTTGTATTATATATTTTGACCGTTGCTGTTTTCTTTTGGTCTTTGACTAATTGAACATTTAAAAGCGTATAATTTAATGAATTTCGGATATTATCAGGTATTTTTTCAGAAAGTTGACGACCTATACATAACTCATAAAAAGGTGTTGCTGACATCGCTAAAACTCGTTTAGCTTGTCCGATAATGTGAAATGCTTTGGCGCATACATCGTTTCTGAAAGACACATCTTCAAAAAGCAAATGAAGCTCGTCACAAACCATTAATGATAAATCCGCTAAAGCGGCTATTTTAGATAAACTGTCAACTGTGCAAATGATAACCTTTGAATGAGCTGCGGCTTCTATATCATTTGAATCTGCCTTACCATCTATTATTACTGGTGTATGTTGGGTGTATTTAATGAAATCTGACTGTATTTGTTCTGCCAATAATAGGCGAGGTACGATAAAAATAATATGCTCAATACCTGCCTGTTTGAAAAAATAAGGGTCTTTTGATAGTTCGAGAACGGCACGGGTTTTACCTGTGTCCGTAGGTGATTTCATCAAAAGCCTATGGTATCGTAAAAGATACGTTTTGAATCGCTCAAGTTTCTCTGTTGTTTCTGAAATGTACTTTTCAATATTGAGGTTTATAACATTATGTAAGTCGTAGCCTATACGTTTTTCACTTTCAGAAATAACTTTTTTGGTATTTACGCCAATCTCAATGGTTTGTAACAGCTTTCCAAGTCCATGTTTTTGATACACATCACATACGTCCTTACAGTCGCTCAAATTGTAATCCGACAAGTCAACAGAGGGTAATCCATACTTGATTGCATTACGCACCATCATTTTTTTACCTGTGTCGTCGGTATCGAGTAGGCAGACAACGGTTTTAAATTGTGTTTTTAGGTAATCCAAGTATGATTCATCACAAAATGCTCTTTCACCTCCAAATGTTAAAGCACAAAACCCATAGGTCTGTAAATTGGTATTGATACAGTTGGTATCATCTTCACCAGCAGCTAAAATTAAAGTATAATCTTGCCGTTGGTCACTCGATGGTAGATTGTTTAGCCCATGAACGTAGTTTCCTGTATTTTGGTAATAAAGTACCTTGTATCTTTTGTCTTTGGTGGTCGGGTTTTTAATTTTAATATTGGATTGCCAACCGTTACCAGCATATAAGTAAGCGAAGTTGACTGCACTAAATGTCCGTTTTTTACCATTTTTAGGCGTTATAGATGAAAGTGGAAAAACACCTAAGTTTTCTAAATTATCTGCACCTGTTTTGGC
>JAYSQG010000462.1:0-1357 GCA_043721685.1 Saprospiraceae bacterium
CGCCAAATACGTTGATAAATAATTGATTTTCAAGATGATAAACAATTTTTAAAAACATATTAATAATCACACGAAAAGATATGATGTATGGACAGCCTTCAAGGTATCCGATACGTCTGTCATACAAAATTATTCAAAAATGTATGTTTGATTTATCTAACCTATCCAATTCAGCACAGACGACCTCATTGGCACTCATCGCTTTTGCATCACTCATGTCGTTGGGCTTGTCGCTTTTATTGGTCTTTACCTACGAAAAAACATCGCGTGAAGTCGCTCGACCTGACCACTATATTCAGTCATTGATGCTGTTTGCCATCGTTACAACAACGATTATGCAATCTATTGGTGACAGTTTAGCGCGTAGTTTTGGTATTTTTGGCGCACTCGCCATCATTCGTTTTCGGTCACGCATTAGCAATCCGCGTGATGTGGCTTTTGTATTTGCAACGATGGCGGTTGGCATCTCTTGCGGCGTGCATAGTTTTGTGAACGGCATGATTGGAACGCTGCTTTTTTGTATCGTTGTTTTTGTATTGCGATTGACACCTTTTAGCCAAAAACAGAGTTTAATAGGTACTTTGCGTTTCGATGTACTCGAAGGGTCGAATGATGTTGTGGCTGTTCAAGCATTGGTCAAGCAGTATTCACGCTCATTTTCGCTCAAAGGATATCGCATTTTTTTTGATAATGAAAAAAGACAAGGCATTGAGTATGAATACCTTCTGCGATTGAAAGACGAAATGCAAGGCATCGCTTTGGCAGAAGCTTTAAGAAAACTGCAAGACATCAAAGAGGTACGCCTTTCTTTTATTGACACCTACGAAAGTCCTTTAAACTCATGATAAAAAGATTCAATATACTGTATTGGTTTATCCTTCCTGCCCTTGTTTATGGCATTTATAAACTCAGCTTGAACTTCAATCATCAAGCAGAAACGTTTTATGGCTTTGCCGAAAACAAAGAGATGCAAATCAATTTGGAGCATCCGCTTATGGTCAATCGCATTGCCGTAACGCCTGGACAAGCGGTCAGAAAAGGCGATTTGCTTTTGGAAGTTACACGTGTTGAACTGAACCTAAAACTCAGCGATGTTGCCCATAATATCTCTGAATTAGAAGCCAGAACCCATATTAGCCGCGCCGAATTGCAGTCCAATATCAACAGACTGAAAGCGCAACGAACGGAAAAAGTTGCCGATATTCAAAGTCGTATTCAAGCCGTTGAAGCCGAAGTATCGCTCAATCAACTGTTGGTAAAAGACCTGAAAAGTGTAAAGGTTTCGGAGTCCGCAACAATGATTAACAATCCTAATCAACTGAAAATCAGTTCTTTAAAAGAAGAATTGCGCCTTGTG
>JAYSQG010000463.1:0-18098 GCA_043721685.1 Saprospiraceae bacterium
GTTTAACCATTGGACAACGAAAAATACATCATCGCAGCATTGCGAGAAGGCGACGAAGCAGTTTTCAAACAGGTATTTGAAGCCTACAAAGACCGTATTTTTAATACCATTTTGTACATGGTGCAATCAAACGACGAAGCCGAAGATTTGACCCAAGAGGTCTTTGTCGAAGTCTTTTTATCCATCGAAAACTTTAATGCACAATCCAAACTCTATACGTGGATTTACCGCATTGCCACTAATAAAGCCCTCAATCACTTGCGTTTTAAGAAAGCAAAAAAGCGTTTTGGGTCATTATTGTCCATTTTCAACCTCTCCCCTGCTGACGAAGTGCCCGATTTTGTACACCCAGGTATTTTGTTAGAAAACAAAGAATTGTCTCAATCGCTCCATCAAGCCATTGATAAATTGCCAGATAAACAGAAAACGGCGTTCATTTTACGTCAATTAGAGGACTTGTCTTATGCTGAAATTGCAGAAGTCATGCAAACATCTATCCCCTCAGTAGAATCGTTGCTTTTTCGAGCAAAACAAAATCTACAAAAATATTTGACCTAAGCGCAAGTTTTTTAAGGAAACCGTTTCTAACGTATAGAGGAAAATGCCGAAATTAGGCTGACTCCATTTTCAATTGTTTCTAAACTAACTAAATATGAAAAATTTCGACAATAATAACCTAAAACAAAACCGTCGGGCAGCACCCGAAGGCATGTACAGCCAAGTACGTGAACGCATTGTTTCAGAGCGCATAAAAATAGCGAAAACCCGAAGACAACTCGCTATTGGTTCAGCATTATTGCTCATTGTTGGCATCGTCAACATCGGTATCATTCTTTTTTACACAAATGAAAAACCGCAAGTGGCCACCAATAATACCGAAAAAACCCTGTATGAAACCTATTTTGACAATCAAATACCATTTTCGCAATGAAAAATAACATGCTAAAATATTTAGTCATCGCTGCCTTGCTCGTCAATGCCGCTACCCTCCTTTTCTTTTGGTTGACACGTCCACCACACCCTGAACGACCACAAAAAGAACGCGTTGACCCTATAGCGCTGGAACTTAAATTGGATGATGCTCAATTAAAGACTTTTACTGCCTTGCGTGTGCAACACCACCAATCGCATGACAGTCTTTTGCAATTGATTGGAGAAAAAAGAACGGTTTTATACACGCAAAAACCTGCTTCATTGGACTCAACCATACAAGTCATTGGGCATTTGCAAGAGCAAATAGAGTTGATGACCTATCAACATTTTGAAAAGGTGCGTACAATTTGCACGCCTGAACAACAAGCGCAATTGAATAAAATGCTGGCGGGTGCGGTGCAACATGTCTTGATGCCCAAAGGTGATAAAAAGCCGCCGCCAAGAAGGGATTAGCTTTTTCATAAAATACTGAGGGGGTTCTTTCGGTGTGAAAGTACCCCCTCAGTATTTTATGAAAAAGCTCTGTTTAAAAACCCAATTTTGCCCGACAAACCTCCCTACCCTCTTCTTTATTTTTCACAACATAAATCATCTCCTTATCCAATTTTTGAGCAAATAACTGAATGGTTGTACCTTCAAAAACTTCACCTAAATAATTGATTTCTAATGTTTTAGGTTTTTCATTTTTATGATTTCTAAAAAAATCATCGAACAGCCACTCGACGTATTTAGCATTATTGACATGACCCAACATATCCAAATCTGAATATTGTACTTGCCTTTCAGAAGAAAAAAGCACCCCCTCTGTAAGACCTAACTTTTCAGGTGTTTCACAATCATAAACGATCTCTTTCATTGGCAAATCGGACAACACCTGCCGTTTAGGTCTTTTAGTAACCGTATCAATCGGAATCCAAATTGTATAAACATTCGCTAAAACCACCCCCTCAGTATTTTCATCTAAATTTGACAATAAAATCTGAAAATGCCGATGCGAAAACGGCGACATTTGGCTCACCCATGTCTTAACCGTCACCGTTTCCGTCCATTTAGGAAATTGTAAAACCTTTATTTTCAACCGATTAAGCACCCAAGCCAACCCTTGCGCTTGCATATCAGCAAAACCCAATCGCCTAAAATTGGCATGATTGCCCGCCACTTCTTGACACATATTTTGGATAGCCACCAGATTCGCTTCTCTGTTTCTATCCACCATAAAAGCCCTAATTTTGAGGTCTTCTGACCAAACGCCGTTTTGCTCCATAAATTCCTTGTATTTGTTCAAACCTCTTTCTCTAACTTGAATATTGACAATTAAAGTTCTACTTTTGTTTTATAAAATGCTAAATCCATGATAAAAGGTATAAAAATAACAATTCCCGAGCCTTGTAAACAAGATTGGAACAGTTTAACAGTTGTTGAGCAAGGGCGTTTTTGCGGCTCTTGTGAAAAAATCGTTATCGATTTTCAAAAAATGTCAGACAAAGAATTGATTGACTATTTCAAAAACTACCAAGGCAATACCTGTGGTAATTTCAATACATTTCAAACAGACAGATTATTACAGGATTATAAAAAACCAAAACCCTATTTATTTTCACGTATTATAGCCAGTTTAGTAGGTATATTTTTGAGTTTTGGTGCAAATGCACAAACATCAGATTCATCAAAAACAAAGCCTTTGATGGAGATAAGCCCATTATCTGTATTGAAACCCATTACTTTTACATATAAACAAACAAATACAAAATGTGAAATTAAAGAAGCAGAGCAAATGCTTCAAGGAACAGTTGGTGGCGTTTCAATTCAAATTATCGAAGTTGATGATAAAAGTAAAAATGTATTGAAAAATAAAGTTTTCAATCGGATCGAAGACATTCTAAGATACTTTTGAACTTAATACTGTGGGGTCACAAATCCTTCACACACCTAAACCCCACATGTAAAAGCGATGTTTCAGGCGATGTAAACGACCTCCCCGAAACCCTATAGCCATGACACCAAGTCGCTTCACACAAGAAAGACCCGCCGCGTTGTGCTTTTTCAGTATCCAATTCCGTTATTTTTCCACCATTTTTTAAGGTTTCAAGCACATCAATATAGTTGAATTTACCGTTGTTGCACCATTGCCAGACGTTGCCTGTCATGTCCGTCAAACCCAAAGGTGTTTTGCCAAAATGACCGACTGGCGAAGCAAATTTATAGCCATCTTCAACAAAATTTTTGAACGGAAAACTGCCTTGCCAAATGTTCACACGCCATTTACCATCCGCCGTTTTCAGACTGTTACCAAGCGAATAAAGCGTTTGGTCATTCCGTGCATTGCGGGCAGCGTGTTCAAATTCCAGTTCATGAGGCAACCGTTTACCCGCCCAATGTGCGTAGGCTGCGGCATCGTTCCATGAAACCTGCGTGACGGGTAAGCTGTCCGTTGCCGCAGGATAATCCTTACCTTCTGGAAATTCCCAAGTGCAACCGTCCTTCAAAATCCATGTTTTATCAGACGTTTCATCAATAAAACCACCGTTTCCGAACTTTTCTGCTTCAGTTTTGAAGTTGGTTGCCTTCACAAATGCCCGAAATTGACTAACCGTCACAGGGCTAATATCCATCAAAAACGGCTGGACATGAATCCAAAAACGCGGGTTTTCGACTTGCAAACCATTGGAATCAGAACCGACAAAAGCATAGCCGCCTTTGACGACAATCATGTCTTTGAATATTGTATCAAAAATAGGAATTGACTTCGTTTCAATTTTAACCGTTGTGTCTTTAACAACCGTAATAGTAGGCGTTAAGGCATGAGATTGACCTTGTTTTCCATCATTTTTGCAAAAAATAAACGTCAAAAGCGTTATAAAAGCACAAAACTTTACGCAAGTTTTGACACTATGTTCGGGGAACTTTAAAAGTTCCCCGAACATGAACGACTTACTGAGGGGGTGATTTGTTTTACTATTCAAAAACATACTTTTCCTTTTTTTACCAAAAATCTATTTTTTAGCTAAGACTCAAAATTTATCATGAAGTTATATTTTGATAAAAATTATCGAGACAATTTATCGGATAATAGCACTACCCTACCCTACTTTTTTATCAAACCCATCAAAAGCCGCTTGCAAAGGCAGTGACCGCAACCGTTTTTGAGTCAAATCAAAAATCGCATTCGCAATAGCGGGAGCCACAGGCGACATCGGCGGCTCGCCCACGCCATAAGGTTTCGGTGCGCCTTGATGCATAATCACCTCAATTTGTGGCGCATCTATGAGTTTTGCAACGGTGTAATTATGAAAATTGGTTTGCACAATTTGGCTGTCTTCAATCTGCACATCTTCAAAAAGGGCGGCACTCATTGCCATCATCGTTGCGCCTTCGACTTGCTGCCGCACGCCATCGGGATTGACGATTTTACCCGCATCAATGATTTGCGTCACTTTCACCACTTTGATTTGACCATCAACAATTTTCACTTCTGCAACAGCCGCTGAAATCGTTTTTCTATCCTCACCAACAGCAATACCACGTCCGATGCCATCGGCTTTTGGACTCCCCCACCCTGCTTTTTCTCCTAAAATGGTCAAAACGTCTTTGCGTCTTTTCAATAATTCAGAATCATCGCAGTGATCTAAACGAAATTTCAAGGGATCTTCACCCGCTTTATGCGCCATTTCGTCCACAAAACATTCAACGGCAAATGTATTGGCAAACATACCGACACCGCGCCAAATACCCGTTTTGAAAGGCAAAACGCCTTGCCACATCGTCGCTTTGCGGTTCGGAATGGCATAAGGAATGTGCGAACCATGTCCCGCCGAAATGAAATCCGCCCCCAAAACCGTCATTGCCAAAGGCGATAAACCCCACAAAACCATATCCGCCGTAGCCAATTCGTGTTTCATCGCCACCATTTTGGCGTTGCCGTCCAACTGCCCCCTCAGTACATGGTGTGTATTGGGTCTAAAATAGCCATTTTGAAACTCTTGTTGCCGTGTATAAAGCAAATGCACAGGCTTGCCAACCGCTTTTGAGAGCTTCGCCGCTTCGACCGCATTGTGTTTCATCGCCCGTCTGCCAAAACCACCGCCGAGATACGCCGTGCGGACATCAACATTTTTTGTACTCAAATCAATGCCATTCGCTACATCACCTTGTATTTTATTCGTCATTTGAAACGATGTATAAATCGTCGCTTTGTCGCCCACCACATCTGCAACCGTCACGCTCGGCTCCATGCCCGCATGTGCGCCCAAAGCCGTGCGGTATTCGCTTTGCAAAAAATGAGAAATTTTCTCATCAAGCACCCCCTCAGTATCGCCGTGTTTTTGGACGTTTACTTCATTACCTTTACCAACCGTTATGGTGTCTAACACGTCTTTTGTGCTATATTTTGCGGCATAATCCCACTCTGCATTAATTTTTTCAACTGCCATTTCAGCCGCATAACGGCTATTAGCAACCACGCCAATCCAGTCTTCGTAAGCGAATATACCTATTGTTCCTGCCGTTTTTTGGGCTTCCGTCGTATCCACTTTTTTCAAAGTGCCTCCGATATAAGGACTGTACAAAGCCGCACCATAAACCATATTTGGCAAATCCGTATCAATGCCATAAATCGGTTTTGCCAAGACTTTATCCTTCAAATCATGCCTTTTTTGCTCTGTTCCCACGTATTTAAAGCCCGATTCAGGGCGCAATTCAGGCGTTTTAGCGGCTTTCCATTCTGTCGTTTGCTTCGCTAATTCGGCATAAGTCATACTCTTATCACCTGTTGACAAAACGCCCTCTTTTGTTGAAATGACAGAGGGGTCAACGTTCCAAATTTTTGAAGCCGCTAACTTCAAAGTTTCGCGCAGCGTTGCCGCCACTATCCTTATATCTTTATATAAAGATGTTGTCGTAGAACTGCCACCTGTACCTGCTAAATCAGCAGCCCCGTTCAAAGTTGTGGCATGAACGACCTTTATTTTGTCCAAAGCTACGTCCAATTCCTCCGCAGCCAACATCGCAAAACCTGTAAAAATGCCCTGCCCCATTTCCACTTTTGGCGATTTCAATGTGATGGTATTATCTGCATTGACTTCAAACCACATGCCTGCGTCGAAATTCATAATACCCGAAGGCAAGTCCATTTCTGCCGTAAAACCACTTATTTTACGTCGAATCGGCGACCGACCGAAGTACAATAAAGCCGCAGTACCCGCCAAACCGATACCTGCACGGGTGAGAAATTTTCGTCTTGAAAACTTCTTTTTAGGTGTATTATTTTCTATTGACATTTTATTTTATTATTTGTAACTATTTAAAAATAAATCAATTACCTATTTTTTTGTCATTCTGAACGCAGTGAAAGAACCTGAATAATATTTCAGTCAGGCTCTTTTATATCGTCTTTATATCTTTACATCTTTATTTTTTGTTGTTTCAAAACAGCCGCTTTTTGAATAGCTTTAATAATCCGTGGATGCGTCCCACAACGACAAACATTGCTGATATTGTTCTTAATATCCTCTTCCGTCGGATTCGGTTTTTCTTCCAATAATTTGGCAGCCGCCATCATAAACCCCGGTTGACAATAGCCACATTGCGGCACTTGAATATCCATCCAAGCCTGTTGAACAGGGTGCAAATGCTCTGCATCGGGCGACAAACCTTCAATAGTTGTTATTTTTTTGCCTTCCGCCAACTGCGCAGGATAAGAACACGAGCGCACCAATTCACCATCAACGTGCATTGAACATGCTCCACACATCGCTTTTCCGCAACCGAATTTTGTGCCTTTCAGTTTAACTTCGTCGCGTATGACCCACAGCAAAGGCATATTGGGATCTACTTCAACGGTGGTCGGTTTGTTGTTTACGGTTATGTTTAGTTTCATAAGTGACTGATTTATACTGGTTTGAGAGAATTTTTATGTGTTTTACTGAGGGGGTATATTTCGTATGTCGTTCTAAAATAAGATAAATTTTAAAATTTAAACCTATTGATTTCGAGAGGTTTAAAATCTTATTATTCTAACTCCTTCGGTTTATCTTTCCCTTTCAACCCCAAAAAATTTTCAGCCGAAACAACAGGCTTTCCACTGTCTTTCTCTACATTTTTACGCGCATTTCCTGCAATTGTCCCCCCTTTTATTGCCACTTCATGGTTTTCTGGAAAACCTTTCGCGTCTGTATCAACGGCAATACTTCGGGTCATTTCTTCACCGAGCATCGTAAAAATCAATTCCAAATTCGTCATGTTGTCACGCAAGTTTTGTTTTTCCAAACCTTTATATTTAGCGTGTTCGCTTGGTGACAAACCAAAAGTAGCTTTGGCTATTTCGGCGGTCAAAATGGCGTACTCCTGCCCTTCTTTCACGCCCCGTTGTTGCCATTCATCGGTCAGTTGTTTGCGAATATCAATGCTTTTTATTCGTGTATTGACCCATTCTTCTGTATAACCTTTGGCGAGATAGAGTTCTCTAATGCGTGTAATGCCCAATTCAGGATTTTCAATTTCTTCAATACGTTCTGCGCCCACTTGTGCCAACCACAACCGAAAAGGCTCTGCTTTTGGCGACGGAACAGACATGATAATGCGCAATAAACCCTCTCGATTTGCGGCTTCTGTTTTATAATTTTTGCCATCTGCCGCCTTCATTTTCAGTTGTTCGCAAAATGCGAAGGACTGATTACTTTCGTTTGAAGATCGTTTTTTCATATCCGCCCAATAACGTTGAGGTTGCGTACTATCGGTCAATGCCGAAATGACATCTACTACAGAAAACCACCATTCATCATTATGCTCAATGCGGCGAATATTTTTTTCTTGAAAAAGAATAACTGTATTATCTTGTTTCATAGCGACTTATGTATTTTTATTTAAAACAATATTTATATCTACAAATAAAGATGTAAAGACATAAAGATATAAATACAAAAATTAACCATTCAATTCTGCCTGCGCTTCCTTCAACCAATCACGACAATATTCCTTTGCTCGATGCTCAATACTTTCGCTGTATTTGTCCAAATCAAGGGTTTGATTGCCCATTTCAGCATAAAATTTCTTGTAATCCTCTTTTGCTTTGTCGAGGGCAGCTTGATATTGTTCGCTGTGGTCTTTTTTGAAATCCTCAAAATCAAATGTTGGAGAAGGGGCAGCTTGTTTTTTCAAAATCCGATTCATCGTTTCATTCATGAGTGAAAAATCTTTCTTCAAAGCGTTATCAGGTGTTACGATTTTGACCCCCTCAGTATGCGTGAACAATTCAGGTATTTGAGATGGTATTGTTGTATTCACAACCTTTGGTTTTACATTGTTGGTTGTTTTTAAATTCTGTGCCATCGAAAATCGTTCTTCTAACTCGCTGTCTTTCATGGTTTTACGCCTTTCCAAAACGCTTTCAAGGAAACGAGCATGAAGTCCATCTTCCGTCAATTTTCCACTTTTAAACCAATTGACAAACGCCCCTGCTTTCTGTTTTGATTGACTTTTGGCATCAAAGAATGACCACATGGCTTGAAAAAATAAGTCTTCAAAACCTTTCAACGGTTCATAATTCACTTTTTGATGTGTAAATATGGTGTCCAAAACGAAAGTGCTATTGATGCCTTTTTCGGTCAAAAAATCAAAAGCCTTGCGCTGCACGCGGGTCAAAGATTCCAATTTTGCCTTTTTTGCCGACCCCACTGGACTTGTATCCTTTTTTACTGAGGGGTCTGTTTGAAGTGATTTGGTCGGTGTTGGCTCCGATAATCCCAAACGCTCGTCTATATTCGAGAGCAAATTGAGGGAAGTCGGTTGCTCTTTGGGTTCGTTGTCGTAGATGGTGAATTCAAGACTGAGGATCTTTTTGCCTTCTTTTTCGGCTTCTCCGTAAGTAAATCGAATGTCGGTGTATTGCTCCAACTCCTGTTTGGCGGGTTCTAAAACCCAGCGTTTAAATTCATAATATTCGGGGTATTTGTTTTCAATGCGCAACCAAAATTTCAAGTCAATAATGCTCAAAACAACAGGTTCACGCTTGTATTGATGCCTTTTAAGGACTTCATACATACGTGTACTGTGTCCACTCAAATACACGACATTGCTGATA
Source organism: Saprospiraceae bacterium (assembly GCA_043721685.1). Lineage (GTDB taxonomy): Bacteria > Bacteroidota > Bacteroidia > Chitinophagales > Saprospiraceae > JAAFJT01. Next base: position 9,011 of record JAYSQG010000463.1, read on the forward strand.
TTAAACAACGTAAAATGCTCTTTTAGCTGCAAAAGAAACGGTTTTAGCTCCAAACTGAACGTAAAAGTGTATTCACCCGATTTGCGATTATAGCGCAACGACGTAATCCAAACCGCTTGTACGTCCTCATCGCCTTCCGAAAAACGAATCGGTTGCGTATTGAGGTTGTTCATCATTTTAAAGATGTCTTCCTTGTTTGCAACACGTCGCCGACCATCAAAATTCATGATGCGTGCAATATCTTTATGATGAACCTTGTATTGACGAAATTCTGTATCGTGTTGCGATATTTTTGATAGCAGAAACAGAACAAAAAACTGTTCCCGCGATCCCAATTTATAGCTGGTTTCTATCAGCTTATTCGATTTGACGATTGCCATAGGCGTTTGTGATGTGGTTTTTGAAGACCACAGATTAGGTTGATACGAGGGGTTTTCGCTGATTTTTTCTTTAAATCTGTATAAAACAAAAGAAAAATCAGCGGAAACCCCTCATATCAGTCCAATCCGTGGTCAAAAATATTTTAACTTTTACCGATGATTCATCAAAGTTAGCAATAATTATCAAAACCGTAGAAAGTTCAGAAATAATCTTTTTACGGTTACATAAGCTGACTAAAATATTGATATTTTTCTACGGTTTTCCAATAAGCAGGAAAAAGAGTTCCAATAGTTGGACTTCAGATTCAGGTTGTTAGAACAGATTTTGAAAAAACAAATTGATATTTCTCTACGGTTTTCTAAATTCAGTCACCATTTATCCGATTTTATATCCATTTTTATTCCGTTTGAGGTCGCTTATCACGCTCATTAGGTCTATTTCACGCTATACTGAGGGGTGTCAGTTTCTCTACGGTTTGATATTTCTCTACGGTTTGTCTTGTTGCAACAGTTTGATATTTTTCTACGGTTTTGATATTTTTCTACGGTTTAAGGATATTTTTCTACGGTTTAAGGATATTTTTCTACGGTTTAAGTGATATTTTTCTACGGTTTAAGTGATATTTTTCTACGGTTTTTAAAATGTAACTTATTGATTATCAATGAGAAAGGGAACCTATAAATAATAAAATAAAAAACTACTTAAAACACTTAAAGGGGTTAAGTGCTTTTATAAAAGCTTCTTCTTTATTGTTTTTGTTTTTTATTAAACCAGGGGGGGCGATTTTTTTATCATAAATATTGATGCATTGTGATAATAAAGAACTTCAAACCGTAGGGATTCATCATTATTGCTACTTTCTACTTTAAATCTTTACATCTTTGTATAAAGATGTGTTACATTTGCCCAAAATTATTAAAAATCTAACTATGGCACTGGTAATTGGTATTGTTTCTCAAAAAGGAGGAGTGGGTAAGTCCACCCTATCGCGGTTGTTAGCAGTTGAATATGCGCGCAATGAATATGCAGTGAAAGTTGCAGATATGGACTTATCGCAAGGCACTGTATCAGAATGGAATCGGACACGGATGAGCAGAGATGTGATGCCGTTGGTGTCCGTAGAGCAATTTAACAGCCTGAACGAGGCAATAAAACAAGATAAAAACTACGATCTCATCATTTTTGACGGCGCACCTCATGCGACACGAATGACACTGGACATTGCTTTGCGGAGTGATTTTGTCATTATGCCAACGGGTGTGACGCTCGATGATTTGCGCCCAACTATCCGTTTGGCGCATGAATTTGTGAGTAAAGGCATTCCTGCCGATAAAATAGGTATCGTCCTTTCGCGTGTGGGAGCCAGTGCGAACGAAATTAATGGTGCAAGACGCTATATTACTGAGGGAGGGTATTTTGTCTTAGGCACGTTGCCTGAAAAAACTTCGATTGGGCAAGCGCACGACATCGGAAAGGCAGCGAACGAAACGGCTTTTAAAACCATCAACGACAGCGTGGACGAACTCATTCAATCAATTGTCAATCGTATTTCTGACATTCAAAATTAAACATTTAAGAATATGGCAAAAATAGCAAAGCCCGATAATAAAGGCATTCCGCCGCGTTTAGACAGTAAAGGCGCACCGCCAAGCCTGATGCAAAGCAGTCATAATTTGACAAAGGAAGACACAACCCGAACGGTTCTTATCAATTTTAATGCGACGGCAGAGTTTCGCAAAGAACTCAAAATATACGCTACTGAATTGGGTATGACAGTAACAGATCTCATTATGGAGGCGATTGAGATGCACAAACAAGCCCGAAAATGATAAAGATATAAAGGCATCTTTGTTTCTTTATCTTGTTTATCTTTTTTCCTGCACCCCATTTTTTGATTTTAAGCCCTTCCAAAATATTGAAATAATGAAATTGATGTATTGTGGTTTAAGATTGAAGAGCGTGCAATTAAGTATGTGAATTCCCTGCACCTGTCCTTGTTTCCCATTTCCTTATTTGCATTTTGTTACCTTATTTGTTTGATTTCATAAATATATCTTTATATCTTTATAAGAATACTGAGGGGGGCATTTTTAAAAGCCATTTCCTTCGTTCCAAAATTTTAACAACATCAATCAAACTATATGTCTTTTTCAGAACTCGGTTTATCTTCTCCTCTCTGTGCATTGATTTCAAAAAACGGTTACGAAACACCTTACCCCATTCAAGCTGCGGCAATACCCGAGGTTTTGTCGGGTAAAGATGTTTTGGGCATTGCCCAAACGGGGTCGGGCAAAACGGCCAGTTTTGTGCTGCCCATTTTGCAACAATTTCAAACTAAACCAGCCGCTAAAAATCGGTTTATAAAAGCCTTAATATTGGTACCTACTCGGGAGTTGGCGATGCAAGTCGGTGAGGTGTTTCAGTTGTTTTGCCCACATTTACCAAGACCCGTGAAATGTTTGACGGTCTTCGGTGGCGTATCTATCAATCCGCAAATGATGCGGATGCAAGGCGTGGAGATATTGGTGGCGACTCCTGGACGCTTATTGGATTTGGAAGCGAAAAAGGCGATGAATTTATCAGAAATTGACATTTTGGTCTTAGATGAAGCCGATAAAATGTTGAATATGGGTTTTAAACACGAAATGGAGCGTGTTTTTGAGTCGCTGCCAGCTAAAAGGCAAAACCTATTGTTTTCAGCAACGCTCGGTAAAGACGTGCATACCGTAACCGAAATGCTGTTGCACAATCCTGTCAAAATAGAAATTGCGCAAGAAGTTGAAAATTTGGATTCGATAAAACAAACCGCTTTTTATGTAACCGAAGAGCGGAAAGGACCTTTACTGCGCTATTTGATTAAAGAGCATGAAATGAAGCAAGTCCTTGTTTTTACGTCCTCGATTGACAAAGCTGATAAGGTTGTTCATAAATTGAAACAAAACGGGATTAAAGCGCTTGCGTTGCACGGCGAAAAAAGTCAAGGCGCACGGACTGATGCTTTGCGATACCTCAAATCGGGCGAAATAAACGTCGTTGTTGCCACCGATTTAGCATCTCGCGGCATTGATATTCCTTTTTTACCGATTGTGATAAATTATGAATTGCCCCGTTCTCCCAAAGATTTCATTCACCGCATCGGGCGGACGGGTAGGGCAGGGGCTGCGGGAGAAGCCTTGACTTTTGTGACGACTGCCGATGAACAACATTTCAAAGTCATCCAGAAAAAAATGGAGAGATTTGTGGAAGCAATTGATAGTCAGGACTTTAACTTGCATGGCTTTTAAGTCACAATGCTGAGGGGGCGTATCTTTCGTTGATTTCTCGACTCATTTATATCTTTATGTCTTTACATCTTTATGTAAAAAACAAGTCATCGGCTCACTACAACAATTTATCATAAAGAAGTCTTTATATCTTTACATAAATCATCAATTCCGCCTTTTTAAATCCAACCGATTCATAGGTTGATAGACCAAAGGAATATCTTCAATAACGACATCACTTTTGTCCAAACCAAAGGCTTTTTCATCGGATTGACCTAAATGTTTGAGGAAAAAATAGCCATTTAGCAAAATGCCATCACGTAGGGCAAACTCATTTTCGACAGAAAGAAACTTTTCAATAACCACAAATTTGAAATCAGGTTCTGGATTGTAACGCGTAGAACCGTCGGGGCGAATGTGCAAATTGAGTTCTTTGTTGGCAACCAAATCTTGTACGATTTTCTTAAAATACAACTCAACGCGTGTTTGAATCCGAAAACCGATATTGATATCAATTCTGATGACCTTATCATCTAAAAGTTCAGCGACTTCATAGTTCAAGGTATAAGGTTCATCGGTGCGGTTGATGTGCAAAAACCAATAAACGTCTGCCCGTTTGGGCTTTTTAGAAAAAATAGATTTGATTATTTTTTCCTCGATTTGATGTTTATTATTTGCTTTTGTGAGATAAATCAAATGTGTTGAAAATTTTGGCACTACATCATCTTCGCTTAAGTTTTGAAGTAGTGTGGTATATTGTTTCAAATTTACAAATTTAACAAAACCATTATTGATTTTACGAGCAAAATACCAAACATACATCACGAAAAAAATCAATAGTTCAAAAAACAAAAACATCCACCGCTCCTTTATTTTTGCTACATTGGTTATGAAAAATGCTATTTCTACAACTGAAAAGACTGATAGAATAGCAAAAATCCATAGTTTATGCCATTTTTTGATGTAAATTAAAAAATAAGCTAAAAGGATGGAGGTCATCATCATGGCTATTGTGATTGAAAAACCATAAGCAGCTTCCATCGCAGAGGAGGTTTTGAAATATAAAATCATCAGAATACAACCGAACCATAAGATGTTGTTTACTGAGGGGATGTAAATCTGCCCTTTGAAGTTTGAAGGTTGACGTACTGCCACACGAGGCCAGAAATTGAGGCTCATCGCTTCGTTTATGAGCGTATAAGAGCCACTAATCAGGGCTTGCGAAGCGATAATTGTTGCCGCGGTAGCGATTAAGATGCCTGGAATGAGAAACCATTGTGGCATGATTTCATAGAAAGGATTGCGCCCTTCGAGGGTACTTTTGCCTTGATTTAATATCCATGCAGCCTGTCCAATATAGTTGACCATTAATGCTGTTTTGACAAATATCCAAGAGATACGAATATTCTTTTTGCCGCAATGCCCCATGTCAGAATACAAGGCTTCTGCGCCAGTTGTGCATAAAAAAACGGCACCTAACAACCAAAAACCATGTGGATATTGTGTTAAAAAAGCATAAGCATAATAAGGGCTGATGGCTTTCAGGATATGTGTTGACTGAAATATTTGATTTACCCCTAATGTAAAAAGCATTGAAAACCAAATGACCATAATAGGTCCAAATGCACCACCTATTTTTTGAGTGCCAAATCTTTGAAAGAAAAACAACAACGACAAAATGACTATGACAATGGGAACGGTTGGCAAATGAGGCACAACGACCGCTAACCCTTCAACTGCCGAGGCGACAGAAATAGGTGGCGTGATTATGCCATCAGCTAACAAGGTTGTTGCGCCTAAAATAGTAGGAATAACCAATTTGCCTTTGCCAAAACGTTTGACTAAAGCATATAGTGAAAAAATGCCCCCTTCGCCATGGTTATCAGCCATGAGTGTCAAAATGATGTATTTGAGGGTCGTTTGGAACAATAAAGTCCAAAAAATGCAAGAGACACCGCCCAAAACCAATATTTCTGAAATATCCCTTTCGCCGACGATGGCTTTGAGGACATACAAAGGGCTTGTGCCAATATCACCATAAATAATGCCGAGGGCAACCAATAGGGTAGCCGCCGTTACGCGGGACGTGACGCTATTTTTAGTATTCATAAAATTTGTAAAAATTTTGTTAAATAAAACTATTGTGGTTTATGAGAAAATACTGAGGGGGTCAACTGCCTATAAAACGATAGCCAACACCCGATTCTGTCAAAATCATAGTCGGTTGATTCGGATTGTCTTCAATTTTTTTACGCAATTGACCGACGAAAACACGCGGGTATTCACTGTGTTCGATGTAGCCCGGACCCCAAATTTCTCTTAAAATAAAGGCGTGGGTCAATACTTTTCCTTCGTTTTTGACCAAAAGCATCAATAAAGCGTATTCGGTTGTGGTCAATTTGACGGGTTCATTGTTCTTTTTTACGGTTCTGTTAGTAAAATCAATCGTTAGGTTTTTAATATTGAGAATCGGTTCAATATTAGGCGTTTGGGTCAATCTGAAAGCTGAACGGATGCGTGCCATCAATTCACCTGTTCTGAACGGTTTGACCAAATAGTCGTTTGCGCCATTGTCTAAGGCTTTGACAATCTCCGTTTCAGCGTGGCGAGCAGATAAAATGATGATGGGTTTCTGAAACCACCCCCTCAGTATTTTGAGCAAATTTTGACCATCATCGTCGGGTAAACCTAAGTCTAACAGTATCAAATCAGGTTGGTGCATGGCGGCGAATAATTCACCTTCCTTTGCAGTAGCTGCTTGTAACACTTTGTATTCGTTAGATTGTAATGTTATTTGCAATAATTTGCGAATCGCTGACTCGTCGTCTATGATTAAAATGCTCTCTTTATCCATGATGAATCGTTTGTGGTAAAATGGGTGTTGGTAGTTCTATGACAAATAAAGCACCGTTGTCTAATTTATTCAAGACCTTAATTGTGCCGCCTTGTGCTTCTATAAAACCTTTTGCGATGAATAAACCTAAACCTGTTCCGCCCGTTGGTGTATTGTTTAAATGATAAAACTTAGTAAAAACGGCTTCAATTTCGTCTAATGGTATGCCGTTGCCATTGTCGGAAATTTCTATTTTCAAGGTATAAGATTTCCTGTTTTCCTTTGAATCGCTTTGATTTTCTGAATAAAAATCAATACTACCTTCGTCTTTTATCATATAGGCTTTGATGGAAATCACCGATTGTTCGGGTGTATAATTAACAGCATTATTGATGAGATTGGTCAATACTTGTTCCATCAAACCAAAGTCTAATTTGACCAAAGGCAGATTTTCCGCAATTTCTATCTGCGTTTTATGGTCGGCTAATTTCTTTTGGAGTTTGTTTAATGTATTGTAAATCAATTCATTAATATCGCACCATTCAAAATTAGGTCTAATAAAACCCGATTCTAAACGAGAGGTATTGAGTAGGTTTTCAAGTTGATTGTTCAAACGCAAAGCGGCATTTGTGATTTCGGAAGTCAATTCCTGTTTGTCTTGTTTCGACAATTTATCCTCATTTTCTTGCAAGACATCGGTTGCGCCCAAAATAGTCGAAATGGGCGTTCTTAGTTCATGCGACAAGGAATCGAAAAGGGTGTTATAGAGTTTTATAGCCGTTTCACGCTCTTCTTTTTGGCGAGTAATATGCTCAAATTGCCGTAGTTTGTGGTTGAAAATACCAGTGAGTAAAGCTACAACAAAATACATGATTAAAAGCAAGACGTCCTCTTGACTGCCAATTGTAAGCGTAAAATAAGGTGGAATAAAGAAAAAATCCCAAATCAGTGCGCTTAAAGCAGCTGCCAATAAAACAGGATATAGGCTAAAACGCATCGCCAAGACCGAGACCGTTAGCAACAATAACAGTGCAACAGAGTGATAACCAATCCATTCCGTAAAGGGATAGCACAAAGCGGATACGCTTAAAACAATGAGAATACAGAAAAAGTAATGTCTTCGACGCAATTCTTTGCCCATTTTTTGTAGATTTTATGATGCAAAGATGAGGGCTAATTTGTAAAGACAAAGTAAAGATGTGGGCGGGGGGTGTAAAGATTTTATAAAGATGACAAAAAACTAAGACCGTTTTGACCGCGTCGCTTTCACTTTTTTAAGGGTATCATCTTTCACAAACTGTTGATATTCAGTAGATTCGGCAGGGTAGAGGGCAATTTTTCCTTCTTCATTATTATGTAAACCCCAACCATACCGTTTGGTGAGAGGCGAAGCGCGAAAACAGGGTTGCCCTTTTGAAAAAAACAGTTCGCGCTCTCTTTCTAAATGGTCTGTTCGATTGTTTTTAGTTGCAAAAACATGAAACAGCACATCGTCGGAGGTATAGCGATATGGGTGTGCCATAATCATATCGAACTGCATATTCGCAACCGTTTGTTTTTCACCTTTTTGTGGCGGGATTTCAGCGGCTTGGGTTGGGCTGTCTTCTGCGATTTCGATGAATGTGTTGAGATAATTAGTAGTGTGCATAGTTGAAAATGATTTTAATTTGATACGGATATTGAATTTTTTTTAGAACACAGATTTTACTGATTTACACGGATTTACTGAGGGGGGTACTTTGATAGAATAACGCCCATTTTTGTGACAAAAATTGCGTTTATAAGGCTTTTAACCCATTTTTTCGCCTTTAATCAACCAAACAGACTTTATGGATTGTTCTTTTAAATGCAAAAACGTCTTGCGTTCTTCGTCACGCATAAAATTCTGAAAATCGGCATCGGAGGGGAATTCGACCAAATGGATTTCGTAAGGGTGTTCAATTGTGCTTTCGATAAAGTTCTGTTCGGTCGGACGCACTCGAAGCAATAATTGTCCATTATATTTTGAAATGAGCGGAATCGCTACGTCTTCAAATTGATGAAAAGTGGCTTCTTGTCCTTCTTTGATGTAAATAAGTTGCGTGAAGTAAGGGCTCATTTTTTAGGCTTTTTTGTTGCTTTTATGCGTTGTTTTTCTTCATTTTGTTCCATTAATCGCCAGACAATTTTCTTAACAAGTGCTGTTGGCAAAGGATTTTCTGCTGTGAAACTGATAGTACCTTTCGATGTTTTGTAGCACTTCAACTCCTCTTTAAACAGTTCGACTAATGCACCGCCAGGGAATAGGCTGAAATGATTTTTGAATGCCGCAAAATGTACCAATACGCCGTGGTATCTGAAGGTCGGCATCATATAACTGATGACCTCGTCTGCCTCAGGTGCGGCTTCTTTGATGGTTTGGCGCAATACTTCCAACACTTGGCGTTTGTCTTCCGGCAGCGTTGCCAGATATTCGTCAATATTTGTGAAAGGAAGGGCATTGGTTCCTTTCTCCATTTTATGATTTTTCTAAAACTTTTTTTCAAATTGCTGGAATTTATTGTTTATCTATTTGATAATCAAGAACTTAGCGATAAATAACTTTCAGTTTTTGTCATTCTGAACGAAGTGA
>JAYSQG010000464.1:0-9428 GCA_043721685.1 Saprospiraceae bacterium
TTATGGTTTAAAAGGTATCTACCTCTCAACCGATGGTGGTCTAACTTTTTCATTAAAATCGTCTTCGCCAAATATTCTCGGCTGGAATGCTTCTGGTAGTGACTCGGGTGGGCAAGCATGGTATGATTTGAGCCTTGCAGTTGACCCCGCAGTAAAAACTACGATTTATGCTGGCGGTGTAAATATTTGGAAATCAACAACTTCTGGTTCATCGTGGTCATGTATTGCTCATTGGTCGGGCAGTGGCGCACCTTATGTACATGCAGACAATCACGATATGTTTTTCGCAGGAACAATGCTTTGGGTTGCCAATGATGGGGGTGTTTTTTCTTCTGCAAATGGTGGTGCAACTTGGAGTGATAAAAGTACAAACTTGCCAATTGCGCAGATGTATGGCTTTGGTCAATCCGCAACTGATGCAGATATTATTGTAAGTGGTCATCAAGACAACGGCACCAATATGACAACAAATGGTGGCACTTCCTTCTCAGAAATTCTCGGTGGTGATGGCATGCACTGTTTCGTAGATGGTACAAGCAATAATAATGTTTTCGCATCTATTTACTACGGCGATTTGTATCGTTCAACGAATGGCGGCGCATCTTTTACCAACATCTATACTGTGCCAGGCGGTTCCTGGGTAACGCCTTGGATGCAAGACCCCTCAGTATCAACGACCCTTTTGGCAGGTGGTTCTGGCGTTTATCGGTCAACAAACAGTGGAACATCTTGGTCTGCCATTAGTTCATCTTTAAATATTGGTACAATTTTGAATCTTGATGTTTCCGCATCTAACAATCAAAATATAATCGCTTCTTCAAATACAAGAATTATAAAAACAACAAATGGCGGTGCATCTTGGACTGAAATTACTACTGGCTTACCTCAAAATATTTCGATTCAATCTGTCCGTTTTTCGCCATCTGACCCGAATAAAATATTCGTTTGTTTGGCATCTTATAATGGAAATAGCCTTTATAGTACAACAAATGGTGGCTCTACTTGGACAAATTCCTCAACTGGCCTGCCTGCACTACCTGCCAATTGTTTAGCTTTTCATAGCAATGGAGATATATATTGCGGAACTGACTTAGGTGTTTATTGTCTGACAACTGCAACATCTTCTTGGAAGGCATATTCTAACGGAATGCCAGGTGTTGCCATCACTGACCTTGATATTTTTAAACCAACAGGCAAATTAAGGGCTTCAACTTATGGTCGAGGTCTTTGGGAATCTCCTCTCGACGGCATAAATGTCCCCCCCTCAGTATCCATTACGTCGCCTACAAATAATGCTAATTATGGGGCTCCAGCAACAATTTCAATTGAGGTAAATGCAGTGGATACAGATGGAACAGTGACAAAAGTTGATTTTTACAACGGCACTTCACTGCTTGGCAGTTCTACAGTTGCACCTTATGGCTATAATTGGTCAGACGTTTCTCCTGGAAATTATACTTTGACCGCAAAAGCTACGGATAATTTAGGGAATTCATCAATATCAACATCCGTCAACATCACTGTTACGATGCAAAATGATGGCGGTATAATAGCCGTTCTTACTCCAAATGGTTCAGTATATACGGCGTTTGTGACCCCATCAGTAACATTAAAGAATTTTGGTTCAAATACCATCACTTCTGCCCAAATCATTTACATGGTTGACAATAATGCCAGTTCAACTTTCAACTGGACAGGAAATATTGTGTCGAATGCAACAGCTAATATTATTTTACCGGCTATTTCTAGTTACTCTTTGGGTACACACACGTTTACAGCAACTGTTGGTACAATCAATAATAAAACGGATGTAAATACTGCGAACAATAGTGCAACCTTTTCTTTTAGTTACTCAAACTGTTCAAATGATAATGAAACGGCGAATGATAGAGCAATAACAGCCCCAATTTTGACTTTGAATACCTTGAGAAACTCACAAATTGGTTCTGCAACAGATATTGATTATTATAAATTTACGACGACAACATCTTCACCTAAGCTGAAAATAACCTTGACAGATCTTCCTGCTGATTATGATTTACGTTTATATAATGCAAAGTCGAATGGGACGATTGGTTCACAAATTAGTGTTTCGCAACAAAGTGGTTTAGGTAGCGAAACCATTGTGTTTAATACGCCAACGGTAGGCGCGATTTATTATGTTAAAATTAATGGCTATAATAAAGCTTTTTCAACTACCTCGTGTTATAGCCTTTTGGTTTCTACCAGCAATACTTCTTTTACTGTTAAAAGAGGTATCGAATTGAGTGACAAATTAGAAACTATAGATTTAATAAAAATAGAGCCCATGACGATTTATCCGAATCCAGCGCATGATTTGGTCAATGTGCGGATTATCTGCGAAGAGGCGATGAATTGTGATGTGAACATGATTAATAACATTGGTAAGACTGTAAAAGTCTTTAAAGCGCAATATGAGCAAGGTGAAAACTTCACAACTATACCAACTGACGATTTACCGCAAGGCATCTACTTTGTCAAAATTGGTACAGGGACTGAATCTTTAATACAGAAAGTGATTATTCAATAAGAAATTTAAATTGTAAACTATGAGAAAACAGCTTCTTCAGTGATTTATACTGAGGGGGCATTTTTTTTATCCAGTTTCAATTTAAAAGGGGTTCGAAGTCAATAATACTTATTTTTTATTTACTCATCCAAAAATTTCTTTACATTAATATTTATCAAGAAATAAAATACGCATTGATAACGCTACTTTTGCCCCAATTTTTAACAAATCACTCATTCTTTAGAAAAATCATGGCAAAACTTGATATTATATTTGAAGACGACCACATCATTGTCGCCAACAAACCAGCACATCTTTTGACAATTCCGGATAGGTTTGATGCAACCAAGCCGAGTCTATATGCAGACTTAAATGAACGTTTTGGTAAAGTTTTCATCGTTCACAGGCTTGACCGTGAAACTTCTGGCATCATCGTTTTTGCTAAAAACGATGATGCACATCGGAATTTATCGCTCCAATTTGAAAAACACGAAACGCAGAAAGTATATCTCGCCTTGCTCGACGGTGTGATGCATCAAGATGAAGGCGAAATTGATAGACCGATAGCTGAACATTCGGCAATACCTGGCAAAATGACTATCGCCAAAAGAGGCAAGGCGTCTCTAACGCTGTTTAAAGTGACTGAACGCTTCAAACATTTTACACTTGTCGAAGCGGATATTCGGACAGGTCGCACGCATCAAATACGTGTACATTTTCAAAGTTTGGGCTATCCATTGGCAGTTGACGTGCTTTATGGGCGGCGTACTGAACTGTTTGGACACGACTTCAAAAAAAAATTCAAAGTCGGCAAATTCACAGAAGAAGAACTACCGTTGATGAAACGGACGACGTTACATTCTTTCCGCCTCAGTTTCAGGCACCCCGTCAGTAATGAACTCGTCAGTTTTGAATCAGAGCTACCAAAAGACTTCCGCGCATTGTTAAATCAATTGAGAAAATGGGGAAAATAGATTGGAATTATTTATTTATTGCAGTCCTTTCTACGCTGTTTTTTTTACCTTTCTTAGACAATGTTCATCTATTTGATTGGGATGAAATCAATTTCGCTGAATGTGCAAGGGAAATGTTGGTTACAGGTGAATACCTCCGCCCGCAAATCAACTTTGCCCCTTTTTGGGAAAAACCACCGCTTTTTATCTGGTTTCAAGCCATTTCTATGCATTTTCTGGGCGTTAACGAATACGCCGCTCGTTTACCCAACGCTGTTTGTGGCATAACAACTTTATTGTTTATTTATCATTTGGGCAAACGGCTGTATGATAAAACCTTTGGTTGGCTATGGGTTTTAGTATACATCGGTTCTATTTTGCCGCATCTTTATTTCAAATCTGGCATCATTGACCCGTGGTTCAATCTCTTTATCTTCCTATCACTCATTTTTTTAATCAAAGATGAGGCAAAAAACAAAAGGCAAGAGGTAAAGGGCAAAATGCAAGTAGCAAGTGGTAATGAACAACAGCCACCATCCACCATTCGCCATTCATCATTCATCATTTATAATTCATCATTAATAATAGGTGGTATTTTTTCAGGTTTAGCTATTTTGACAAAAGGACCTGTTGGTTTTCTCATTGTTGCTTTAACTTGGATGGCTAAATTACTTATTTTCAAAGAGTTAAGTATTCTGAAAATTAAACGTTTTTTTGTTTTTGGTTGTATCGCCTTGTTGACCGCTTTAACTTGGTTTGGTATTGAAATACTGAAAAATGGAACTTGGTTCGCATCTGAATTCATCACTTATACACTTCGATTAGCTAAAACAGAAGACGCTGGACATGGCGGTTTCTTTGGTTATCATTTTGTTGTTTTGTTTTTTGGCTGTTTTCCTGCCTCCATCTTCGCTGTGCGAGCTATACTGAGGGGGTATAATTTTTTTGGTGAAAACATCAATTTCACACGTTGGATGAAAGTTCTGTTTTGGGTCGTCTTGATATTGTTCAGCATTGTACAATCCAAAATTGTCCATTATAGCTCAATGTGTTATTTGCCATTGACTTTTTTATCGGCAATAGCTATTAAAAGTTTTTTAGAAGATAGCCAGAAAATACCGCAATGGGTTAAAGTTTTAACGATTTCAGTAGGTGTTTTGCTAGGTGCTGTTATTGCCGCAATACCATTTATTGGTCAACACATTGATTTACTAAAACCTTTGGCAGCAAAAGACCCTTTTGCCTTGAAAAATATGGGTGCAGATATTGTTTGGACAGGTCAAGAAGCACTTGCAGGTTTTTTCTTAATAGCCATTTGTTTAGCCTTTCCCATTGTGTTAAAAATGCGTGGTTTACTGAGGGGGGTCAGACATCTGTTTATCGGAACGGCTATTTTCCTTCAATTGGTCTTATTGTTTTATGTCAAAAATATAGAAGGCTATTCGCAACGTGCCGCTTTAGATTTTTATGAAAGTAAACAAACAGATGATTGTTATATTAAAACGTATGGTTTCAAAAGTTTTGCACACCTATTTTATAGCAAACTTAAACAGCCGACTAACCCCAATTACTTCAAACCCGATTGGTTACTGAGGGGGGCAGATGTGGACAAACCGACCTATTTTGTTGGGAAAATTGTTGACTTGGAAGAGATGAATCAGATAGAAACTTTGCAGTTTTTGTATGAGAAAAATGGGTTTGTGTTTTATCAAAGAAAGTAACAGAACTAAAAAAGAAAAAAAAGCCCCTTCAGTGCGACACTGACGAGGCTTTTTTTTTCTATTTTAATGCTCTTTCTTTACGAAAAAACTATTTCTGTAACTTACTATTTTTGATACCATAGAAAAAGTAAATAAAGAAACCAATAGCCAACCAAACGATTAATCGAATCCAAGTATCTAATGGTAAACCGATCATCATACCCAGACACACCAAAATACCGAGTATCGGTACAAGCGGTACAAGCGGTGTTTTGAACGGACGAGGGGCATCAGGCATCGTTTTTCTCATGACAATGATACCGATACACACCAAAACGAAGGCGAATAAAGTACCAATACTTGTCATTTCACCTACAATCCTTGCAGGAACGAAAGCCGCAAAAAGACCCACAAAAACTAGGAAAAGCAGATTTGATTTCCATGGTGTTTTGAAAACAGGATGGACTTCTGAAAATACTTTTGGTAACAAACCGTCTGTTGACATGGAGTAAAATACGCGTGATTGACCCATTAACATGACCAAAATAACGGATGTATAACCCGCTAATATCGCAGCGATTATCGCCTGTTTCATAAATGTATAAGGTGTATGGTCAATCGCAATCGCTACGGGTGCGATGCCATCAGCACCTGAAAATTCTGTATAATTAGCCAAGCCTGTTAATACGTGACCAAAAGCGATATAAAGAACTGTACATATTGCCAATGACAATAGGATACCGATAGGCATATCACGCTGCGGATTTTTCGCTTCTTGTGCAGCCGTCGAAACCGCATCGAAACCGATGTACGCAAAGAAAATGATACCTGCGCCACGCACAATACCACTCCAACCAAACTCACCGAAATTACCTGTGTTTTCAATAAAATAAGGTTGGTGATTTTCAGGATTCATATATCCCCATCCGAGAAAGATAAACAATAACACAACGGCTACTTTTAGAATCACAATCACTGTTGTGACCATTGCAGAACCTTTTGTGCCTCGAATCAGAAGGAGTGTCGTCATAGCGACAATGAAAACGGCTGGTAGGTTGATGACGCCACTGACAACTGAACCATCTTGCATCGTGACGCTGTCAAAAGGGGAAAGGGTCAGGGATGGAGGCAGATCGATGCCCATATTTTGGAAAAACTTGACCAAATAACGTGACCAACTGATGGATACAGTTGCTGCACCAACGGCATACTCCAATACTAAATCCCAACCAATTATCCATGCCAATAATTCGCCCAATGTCGCATAAGAATACGTGTATGCACTACCCGCAACAGGTATCATAGATGCAAATTCAGCATAACATAAGCCTGCAAACAAACAGCCGACTGCACCGATAATGAATGAAATGGATACAGCAGGACCTGCATTGTGCGCTGCTGCTGTACCAGTGATTGAAAATAAACCTGCACCGATGATGGCACCGATGCCTATCATGGTTAATGAGGTTGCCGAAAGTGTTCTTTTAAGAGGGTTACCTTCATCTCCTGCTTCTTGTTGTAGTGAGCTTAAGGACTTTTTTACCCATAAATTCGCCATATTAGATTGATTTGAATGTTTAAATGACTGTTTAAATAAAATTAGTTTTTCAATAATAAACTGATGAATGAACAAAAAAAGACAAAAAAAATGGAGTGGCAAAACAATAGACCCAATTTTATATTTCAAATAGTTCTTCGATGCCAAATTTGCTACAAATGGGGCATTTCCGAGCATTATGCCCACGTGCTGGGCAATATTCACGTCCGAAAAATATGATTTGCAAATGCAGTTTATTCCATGTTTCTCTTGGAAAAAGGGCTTTTAGATCCCCCTCAGTACGTACAACATTTTTACCATCGCTCAAACCCCAGCGATATGCCAACCGATGTATATGTGTGTCAACTGGAAAAGCAGGCACACCAAACGCTTGTGACATCACCACACTCGCAGTTTTATGACCTACACCAGGCAATTCCTCTAAGGCTTCAAAACTTTGTGGTACTTCGCCTTCGTATTTATCAATCAATATATTCGATAAATCAAAAATCGCTTGTGATTTACGCGGTGATAAGCCACAAGGCCTGATGATCGCCTTTATTTCAGATACGTCTAATTTGACCATATCAAAAGGCGTAGCTGCTTTTGCAAATAGGAGAGGAGTAATTTGATTGACGCGTACATCAGTACATTGTGCCGACAATAAAACGGCTACTAATAAGGTATAAGGGTCGTCGTGTTCAAGCGGAATGGGCGTTGTCGGATATAACTCATCGAGTATGTTTGCTATATTGTTTGCCTTTTCTTGTTTTGTCATAAACTATTATTTAATTGATTAATGTTGAATGATTATTGCTTATTCCGCTAAAATTAAGCAATAATCATTCAACATTAATCAATTCCTTTTACTTGTTTGTTTCGATAAATTTTGCCATTTTTTTCTCCAAAATAGCCAAAGGCACACAGCCGTCTTCCAGCACTTCGTTGTGAAATTTGCGGATGTCGAACTTTGCACCAAGTTTATCTATCGCTTCGTGTTTCAATTGTAAAATCTTTTGTTCACCTACTTTATAGGACAAGGCTTGACCCGGAATTGCCATATAACGTTCAATTTCTGCGATAATATTAGCTTCTGAATCAGCTTCATTGTCAAGGTCGTATTTTATAGCTTGCTCTCGTGTCCAACCTTTGGCGTGCAAACCGACATCAACGACAAGGCGAATGGCACGGTGCATTTCGCCACCCAAGCGTCCGAAATATTGATAAGCGTCAGTGTATAAACCAAACTCTTTGCCTAACCCCTCAGTATAGAGCGCCCAACCTTCGCCATAAGCACTGTACCACAAGTAGCGGCGGAATTTTGGTAATTTCGTATCTTCTGCTTGCAACATGATTTGGTAGTGGTGCCCCGGAATCGCTTCATGCAAAAAAAGAGATTCATCTTGGAACGTATTATAGGCTTTAACATCAGGAATCGGTACATAAAAAATGCCTGGACGGTTTTGTTCTGGATTACCTTGATTGTACTCTGCACTTGCTGATGCTTCTCTAAATGCCTCAGTACGGCGCACTTCAAAAGACGTTTTAGGTACTAATTCAAACTGTTTTTCAAGCGAAGGTTTCATTTTTTCGTGAATGGCATTGAAATTTGCTATCACTTGTTCAGGTTTTGTGAACGGACGCAGTTTTGCCTCACCCTCAGTAACGTGCTTGAAAAATGCCTTCAAATCGCCTTTAAAGCCCACCTGTTCCTTCACCGTTTCCATTTCGGCACGAATTCGAGCGACTTCTTTTTGACCTAATTCAAAGATTTGGTCAGGTGTCATGTCCGTTGTTGTATAAAACTTTACAAGGCTTTCGTAGTACGCTGAACCATTTGGCAAAGCCGAAATACCAGAAGTCATCCTTGCTTTTGGCAGATATTCTTTTTGTATAAAGTCATACAATTTCTTGTAAGTTGGCTTCACATTTTCGTTGACCATTTTAGTGTATTCTGCGGTCAAACGGACTTTATCAGCATCTGAAATCGTTGTGTTTGTTGCTAATTTTCCGATAGGCTGAAAAAACAAATGCGTTGCCACAGCCGTTTCTGCCATTGGTTTCAATTGTGGTAAAACTTTGACAACCAATGATTTAGGTAATACCCAACCTGTTGCCATGCCGCGACGCATATTGCTAATCGCAGTATCTGCCCAGGTAGGGAAATGACTGATACGACGCAACCAAGCGTCATAATCGTCAGCCGTTTTGAAAGGTTGTGACCCTTCTCCAGAACCGAATTGACCCAAGTTAAGCGTTCTACTATCAAATTGATTGATAGGCATGAGGTTATCAGGAGACGCTAAAAGGTCGAGCGCGCGGTCAATATCCCAAATCAAAATATCAAAACTTGTGCGGTCTTTGTCCGATATTTTAGACGTATCGGCGGCATTCAACAGCGTTTTATACTTGTTGTAAAATTGTTTCAAAGTATCGCGGTAGCTGTCGCTGATGTCTATCGGAAATTGGTCATTGTAGTCTGAAACACCGTTGGCAGTCGCCTCAAAAGGATAGAGCCTCATCCGCGCATCATAGTAGTTTTCAAAAATTGTTGAAACGGCTGATGATTGTGTGGTCGGTGTTTTATCTCCTTGATTTTGGCAAGCAGCCATGAGCAGCATTGTGGCAAATAAAATGTTTTTCATTGATAATCAATTATTTATGTGATGATTTGATGTGCATTTTTTTTGTCATTCTGAACGAAGTGA
>JAYSQG010000465.1:0-10373 GCA_043721685.1 Saprospiraceae bacterium
GTTTTTCCTTATCGGGAAATGCCGTTAAAAGCAAGGTTATTGAGTTTAAAATAGAAAAAATAAGCGAAATAGGCGAGGAGGGCTACACCCTTTTGGTCAAACCGAACAGTATTCTAATAAAAGCCAATACGTCAAAAGGCTTGTTTTATGGCGTGCAAACCTTGATACAAACGCTGCCTTTTACACGCACCAATCAAGTGCCGCAGATACCGTGTTTGGAAATTAAAGACACGCCTCGTTTTGCATGGCGGGGTTTTATGCTCGATGTCAGTCGCCATTTTTTTGCGCCTGATATGGTAAAAGAAGTGATTGACCTATTGGCAAGCTATAAAATGAACGTTTTTCATTGGCATTTGACCGACGGCACGGCTTGGCGTTTAGAAATTAAAAAATATCCTAAACTCACTGAACAAGCCGCTTGGCGCATTGATGAATGGGGCAAACTCTGGAATTGGGCAGATGTGGCGTTCAATGCCGATAGAAACAAAGCGACTTATGGCGGCTATTACACCCAAGAGCAAGTGAAAGAGATTGTGGCGTATGCCAAAGCGCGAAATATCACGGTTGTACCCGAAATTGAAATGCCCGGACATTCACAAGCGGCGATGGCTGCGTATCCCGAATTGTCGTGCCACCCCTCAGTACATTTTGGTACCACAGGTGATTTTAAGGCGAGTAAAGTGGAAGGTAATTATTGCCCAGGCAATGATGCCGCGTTTACATTTTTAGAAAACGTTTTGACCGAAGTCATGGCGATTTTTCCTTCAACTTACATCCACATCGGCGGCGATGAAGTCGAAAAAGACAGTTGGAAAAAATGCGCCAAATGTCAAGCCCGTATGAAAACGGAGGGTTTGAAAAATGAAAATGAGCTGCAAAGCTATTTCATCCGCCGCATCGAAAAGTTTTTAACTGCTAAAAAACGCAAGTTGATTGGTTGGGACGAAATTTTAGAAGGCGGTCTCGCACCCGAAGCCACAGTGATGAGTTGGCGCGGCGAAGCGGGTGGTATTGAAGCCGCAAAAATGAAGCACAATGTCGTCATGTCGCCCGGAACACCTTGTTATTTTGACCATTATCAAGGCGACCCTGAAACCGAACCACGGGCTTTTGGCGGTTTTAATACCTTGAAAAAAGTCTATCACTACGAACCCATTCCTGCTGAAATGACTGCCGAAGATGCGAAATACGTGTTAGGCGCACAAGCCAATCTGTGGACAGAGATGATTAGTACACGCGAAGGGCAATCTGCTTGGATTTTTGTAGATGAGGTATTATTAGATTAGAAAATGTAAAAACATACCCCTCAGTATTTTGTGATAATGAATCTAAGACATCAAGAAATCATGAGCTTTGTTAATAAAACAACTGTCATCATTTTCCTTTTTAACAATTGGATGTGTAATCAACCATCTCCTAAGAAATATGAAGGTGCAGAATCGAGCCCAAAGAGTTTAAATAAAAGTATTGATAATCAAATGATTAACAATAATAATCGGACAATAAAACTATATTTTTGGTATAGTGATGCGGCTCATTTTGACCCTTATACAGGGTATATTGTGCGAATTGGTAGCAATGAATTTACTTTAAGTAAAGACACATTAACCTTGGTTTTGCCGCAACAAAATATGGATACTATTTTTACCAAACTTGCTGGCGAAAAACAATTTAAAGTTCATCGCCTATTAAAATTTAAAAATGACGTAACTTATAAGTTACGTGTGAACAGCTGTTCAGATTTTGATTATTTAGAACCACAAAAAGGCACTAAAGGAAGTGATTTTCCTAAAGTTAGTTTTACCATTAAAAATTATAAAAAGCAGGATAAAATAGTGGGTATATGTGGTTTTAAAACGGACGATGAAGAAGATTTGATTTTGAAAAATAACATCAAAACACCCTATGAAAGATTAACATCTCCCAGTGCGATGTGTGGAACTGACCCTAAAAGAGTGGCTATTGAGTATAAAAAAGGAAAAGCTAAAGTGCCCATAATGGAATTTTGGTTTCAGGATATGCACTGTGAAAAATTAGATGTGATTTACGATTTTAAAACTAAGCAAACTGAAGTGTTTATTAAAGAATAATCAAGTTCCCTTTGCTTCAAAATGTTGAATTTTTGATTTTTATGAACAAATACAGCCTATTTTCAACCATCATACTGCTCTCTTCTTTCTTAAAAAGCTATGCACAAGAGACCACACACGTCATGCTTATGAATTTACCTTAATTGATACGGCTCGAAACGGTCTTGAATTTTGGTTCAATAGCAGAGGTGGACGTGGTGTTGCCCGTTTGTTGAATGGCAAAGGCGAAATGTTGAAAGCTGTTGAATCTGATTTTGGCTCTATATGGGCGTACAATTTTGTGGTCGGTGAAACGCCAAACGCTATCAAAAATGAGTATTCAATCGGCTTATTTCCGACCCGTACAAAGGACAAAACGACCCTCGATTATTTTTCCAATCAACCCGAAAATGTCATTGTGCGCTTGGTGACAGACCCCCTAATCGTTGAAGAACACCATTACACGCAATTGAAAGAAGGCATTATTACGTATGATTTAAAACGCTATCCAAAAGGACGATTTTATCTAAAAGTTATCGTTAATGGCGAAGAAAAATTTAATAAACGGATTCGATATAATGAGTAAATATTCTAAAATGACACACATCAACCGAAGACAATTCATTCAAAACACAAGCCTTGCGAGCATGGGTTTGCTCATCAATACACAGGTTTTTGCCAATGATTTTCCAACTGTCAGAGTGCCGTTGGAAAAACGCAATTTCAGCAGTAAGGCTATTGAAGCGACGATAAAACGTATGAAAACAAGCATAAAAGACCCTGAATTGGCGTGGTTGTTTGAAAATTGTTTTCCCAACACATTAGACACAACGGTTATTTTTAAGGAGAAAAATGGTCGCCCCGATACGTTTGTCATCACAGGCGATATTCATGCGATGTGGTTGCGCGACAGCACAGCCCAAGTCACGCCTTTGTACAGCGATAAAAAACAAAAAGAATCCACAAGCAACTGTGTAAAATGGTTGTTACGACACAAAATGCCTTCAAAAAAACTCATTATTGGTGCTGCTTTTTATGCACGAGTTTGGGAATATGTGCCCGACACTGCTAACGGTTTGTATCAAAAAGGGCATTTTAAACGCGGTGTTCCCTTCAAAAATTTTGAAACTTATTTCACAGAAGCTAAT
Source organism: Saprospiraceae bacterium (assembly GCA_043721685.1). Classification (GTDB taxonomy): domain Bacteria; phylum Bacteroidota; class Bacteroidia; order Chitinophagales; family Saprospiraceae; genus JAAFJT01. The sequence goes on from JAYSQG010000465.1 coordinate 3,218, forward strand.
GGTTTCAAATACCACTTTGACGAAAAAGCGCAAGCACCTTATCAATACAGCAGCAGCCAAAAACTCTTTGCCACTTTTGATGATGAACGCTCAATTGAACTAAAATCGAAGTATATTCAAGAGAAAAAGCTCGGAGGCATGATGTTTTGGGAGTTGAGCGAAGACAAACCGACAGGCGGCTTGGTGGATAAAATTCATAAAAGTTTGAACGAATAATAGAGAATTACTAAATCTCTACCCCCCCTCAGTATATCGTCTAAAATTGGAGAATATTGATTTAAAATAATTTTTACACTTTATAAAAGTATCATAAAATGAAATCAAATCGCAGAAAGTTTTTACAAAATTTAACGCTTGGAACAGGTGCTGCAGTCGTTGGTTTACCGACATTTGTTGAAGCAAAAACGGCTTTATTTTTGGATGATGAAGCGATATATGGCAAACAACGCTTTAATATGTGTGGTTTCTCTGCGCCTAAATTGGATAAAGTGAGAATTGGGTTCATCGGTTTAGGCAATAGAGGTTCCGGCGCCGTGAAACGTATGAGTCAAATTGAAGGCGTTGAAATTGTTGCTTTATGCGATAAAGACCCCAAAAGGGCTGAAAAAAAACAACAAGTATTAGAAAAAGCAGGCTTGCCAAAAGCAAAGGAATACAGCGGGGAAGACGGTTGGAAAGCCCTTTGCGAAAGCGCAGATATTGATTTGGTTTACATCTGCACACCGTGGAGTATGCACACGCCAATGGCTGTTTATGCGATGAATCATGGAAAACATGCAGCGTCCGAAGTGCCTGCCGCCAAGACCCTTGATGAGTGTTGGCAGTTGGTGGAAACATCTGAAAAAACGAAAAAGCATTGTATGATGCTGGAAAACTGCTGCTATGATTTTTTTGAACAAATGACCTTGAACATGGCGCGTAATGGCATTTTTGGCGAGTTGGTTCATGCAGAAGGCGCCTATATTCACAATCTATTGGACATGAATTTTGATAAAAAATCCTATTCTGATATGTGGCGATTGAGAGAAAATGCGAATAGAAACGGCAATTTGTATCCAACACACGGCTTGGGTCCGATTGCTCAATGTTTGGATATAAATCGCGGAGATAAATTCGACCACCTCGTATCTATTTCATCAAATGATTTCCAAATGGGTAAAATGGCAGTCGCTAATGCTGAAAAAGACCCTTTTTACAGGGAATTTGTAGGAAAACCTTATCGGGGCAATATGAACACGACCATTATCAAAACCAATAAAGGCAGAACGATCATGTTGCAACATGACGTGACTTCGACACGCCCTTATTCGCGCATTCATGTTATCAGTGGTACAAAAGGCGTTGCTCAAAAATGGCCTGACCCCGCCAAAATATCTTTGGGTCATGAATGGCTCAAAGACAAAGAGTACAAAGAATTGGAGGAAAAATACACCACGCCCATCGTCAAACACATTGGCGAAATAGCTAAATCCATTGGCGGACATGGCGGTATGGATTTTATCATGGATTGGCGGTTGATTGACTGTTTGAGAAACGGTTTGCCACTCGACCAAGATGTTTATGATGCGGCTGCTTGGAGCGCAATAGCCCCAGCGAGTGAAGTGTCAGTAGCCAAAAAAGGTCGCACGATGGATATTCCCGATTTTACAAGAGGTGCTTGGCAAAACAATAAGCCCGTCAGCCTGACATTAGAAGGTGGCGCAACGACGCAAGTACGGCGGTTAAAATAAAAAATATAGTTTTTACCCCCCCTCAGTATGTCAACACTTTTAAAGAGAAATATCAATAAAATGAACAAACTATTATCTGTTTTCTTCCTCTTTTGTATGATGTTATTGACCGATTGTCAAACCGACAACGGGAAAAACAGCACCGCCACAAAGCAGGAGTACGCCAAAGGTACATTCGGTTACGACCTTGCTTTTTTGAAAAAACACCATAAAAACCTTGTTGTCTTAGGTGATGATAGCAGTGGCGCACAGGTCATTTTGTTGCCCAATTATCAAGCACGGGTGATGACAAGCAGTGCTAAAGGTTATGAAGGGATAAGTTTTGGATGGATAAACCATGACCTCATTGCTTCGGGCAAATACAACGCCCATATCAATGCTTTCGGTGGTGAAGAGCGGTTTTGGGTGGGTCCAGAAGGCGGTCAGTTTTCTGTTTTTTTTCAAAAAGGAAGCACATTCGACCTGACTCATTGGCAGACACCCGCTATTATTGATACCGTTCCTTTTGAATTGGTTGAAAAACAGGCGAATAAAGCTGTTTTCACTAAAGATTTTGAGATAGAAAACTATTCAGGAACAAAATTCAAGGTTTCGTTCAATCGTGAAATCAGCCTGTTAACCCAATCACAAGCTGAGGAACAATTGAACTTATCGCTTAAAGAGGTGCATTGGGTGGGCTATCAAACAGTGAATGATTTGAAAAATATTGGCCCGTCAGATTGGGATAAATCGAAAGGCGTGTTGTCGATATGGCTATTGGGTATGATGAACGCATCACCTAAAAATACAATCATTGTGCCTTTCCAAAAAGGGCAATCGGACAAAATCAATGATGCTTATTTCGGCAAAATTGTGGGTGATAGATTGGTCAAAAAAGATAGTGTTTTATTCTTCAAAGCCGATGCCCAATCAAGAGGGAAAATAGGTATTCCGCCGCAAGCCCTAAAACCCATTGCAGGCAGTTATGATGCCGAACATCAGATTTTAACCATCCTTCAATTCGACTATAAAGGCGAAACAGATTACGTCAATTCAATGTGGGAAATTCAAAAATTCCCCTACAAAGGTGATGTTTTGAATGCTTATAATGATGGCAAAAACGATATTGGCACCCAGTTAGGTCAATTTTATGAATTAGAAAGTTCATCGCCCGCCATTGCTTTGAAGCGAAACGAGACACTCCGACACACACAACGCACCTTTCATTTTGAAGGTAGCGAAAGCCAATTGGATACGCTTTGTAAACAGCTTTTAGGTGTTGGTTTAAAGGATTTACCAAAGTTTTAAAAGAAATTGATAACGCAATAAAAATCATTGACTCATGGAAAGAAGACACTTTTTTAAAACAGCCACTATGGGTTCTGCTGCTTGGGCGATGCCATTTCAAGCGGAGAATACAGTCCTTAAATCCTTAAATCCAAGGATTAAGTTGAGTGTTTCCAGTTATTCCTATTGGCATTTTAAAGGCGACAAATATCCTATCGAAAAAGTGATAGACGAAGCTGCCAGAATGGGGTTGGATGGAATTGATATTTTGCATCGTCAAATGGAAGGAGAAGACAATGCGTATCTCCAAAAATTGAAGCGTCATGCTTTTGAGAATGGCATTGCACTCACTTGCTTATCTATTCATCAAGGTTTTGTTTTTCCAGACAAAGCAGAACGACAAAAGAACATTGAACACACTATTCATTGCATCGAATTGGCGGCTAAAATGGGTATTCCAAGTATGCGCCTCAATACAGGACGTTGGAATACCATCAAATCGTTCGATGAATTTATGAAAAATAGAGGTCAAGAACCTACTATTGCGGGCTATTCCGAAGATGAGGCTTTTGGTTGGTGCATTGATGGCGTCTCAGAATGTGTGAAACGAGCAGAAGAATTGGGTGTTTTATTGGCTTTAGAAAACCATTGGGGTTTGGCTGCTACGCCTCAAGGTATGCTGCGTATCCATCAAGCCATCAATTCGCCGTGGTTACAATTACTCATGGATACGGGCAATTTTTTAGAAAACCCCTACGATAAATTGGAAATGATAGCACCCAAAACCTGTTTTGTACAAGCCAAAACATATTATGGTGGTGGCGTTTGGTACAGCCTTGATTTGGACTATAAAAGGATTGTCAATATCTTAAAAAAGGTCAATTATCAAGGTTACATTTCCATCGAATTTGAAGGCAATGAAGCCCCAGAAACAGGTGTTAGAAAGAGCGTCGAGTTGTTGCGAAAGTATATTTAAAGTTTAAATGACGGAAGCAACAGGCTTAGGAATCGACCTAATTTCTGAAATCAACTAAGAATTTAAGTAAAATCAGTAAAAAAAGCTTTAAAAAATGAAAAAACTATATGCTTTAAGCATTGTGTTATGCTTTTCTTATGCTTTGATGGCACAGCAACACAGCGAACAAAACCACTCAAAATATGTCGTCCCAACCGACCCCTCAGTACAAACGAAGCTGAAAACATGGAGCAATAACAAATTCGGTTTGCTGATGCACTGGGGAACGTACAGTCAATGGGGTATCGTCGAAAGTTGGAGTTTGTGTCCCGAAGATGAAGGCTGGTGCGAGCGCCGCGGACCTTACAAAGAGAATTGGTATGAATATAAAAAAGCTTATGAAGCCCTGCAATATTCCTTCAATCCGACCCAATTTAACCCTGAAAAATGGGCAAAAGCAGCCAAAAATGCGGGCATGAAATACGTGGTTTTTACAACAAAGCACCACGACGGATTTTGTATGTTCGACACTAAATACACCGATTATAAAATCACCAATTCACCTTTCAAAACCAATCCACGCAGCAATGTAGCGAAGGAAATTTTTACCGCTTTTCGCAACGAAGGTTTTATGACAGGCGCATATTTCTCAAAACCCGACTGGCATACCGATGATTATTGGTGGTCGTATTTTCCGCCAAAAGACCGCAATCCGTCTTATTTGCCTACGAAATATCCTGAAAAATGGCAAAAATTCAAGCAATTCACTTACAACCAAATCGAGGAATTGATGACCGATTATGGAAAAATGGACATCTTATGGCTCGACGGTGGTTGGGTGCGCCCGTTTAGCACCATTGACACGAGCGTTTCGTGGCAACGCACCATTCCTTTTGACCAAGATATTGACATGGCACGCATCGTCAAACGTGGGCGTGAATTGCAGCCAGGCTTAATTGTGGTGGACAGAACGGTGTCAGGCGAATTTGAAAATTACGTCACGCCCGAACACCAAATTCCCGACGAATACATGTCCATTCCTTGGGAAACGTGTATGACAATGGGCAATTCATGGAGTTATGTACCCAAAGAAAACTACAAGTCTGCCCGCAAATTGATTCATATTTTAGTGGATATTGCTTCAAAAAACGGTAATTTATTGCTCAATATCGCTCCCAGTCCGCAAGGCGATTTTCACCCTGAAGCCTATACCCGTTTGGAAGAAATTGGCAAATGGATGGACTTGAATGGTGAAGCAATATATGGTACTGTTGGCGACAACACCATTGGCAAACAAGGCAAATTGGAGTTTACACATAAAGGCAATATGACGTATGCGATTTATAGAGCCGATGAAGGAGAAATGATGCCTAAAAGTATAGAAATCAATAAGTTAGCATTGTCCAAAAATGCTAAAATTATATTAATCGGCTCTTCTGAAGCACTGAAATGGACAGATACTAATGGTAAAATAACGATACAGACACCCCTCAGTATAAACAAGCAAAATTTGGTGGATTATGCGTGGGTGTTTAAGATTGTGAAATGATGTTTTGTTTTGAAAATATTATGAAATCTTAAAAGCAATTATCATGTCAAAAATTCTCTCTTTTTTAATAGCAATCAGCTCTTTATCGGCTCTTTTTGCTCAAAAACAAGCCGTTTTAGTCAAAGATGGGAAAGCCATTTTTAATATTTCCATTATGGAAAACGCATTAAAAGTAGATGAAGAAGCCGCTTTGTTGATGCAAGCAAGTATTCGTAAAATGACAGGTGTAGAGTTGGCAATCGTTCGTGCGAATGTTCCACCAAATAAAAAAACGATTTGGATTACTTCGTCTTCATTTTTCATTTTACCAAATGGGTTTAAAAAGCATTATTCAAAAGACAATGAGTTAAAATTAAAAAACTTGCAGGGGGCTGATGCCTTTGGGATTTCTATCCAAAAAGACAATATTTTGATATTAGGTAAAAGCAAAAAAGGCACATATTATGCTGTCATTCATTTGCTTGAAAAGTATTTGGGCTGCCGAATGTATGCACCTAATGTTGAAATTATACCTAAAAAAACGACCGTTTCGCTACCTCTTTTATGTGAAATATATAAACCTTTGAGTTGAATCGCAGTAAAGCGATTGAAGATGACCCCCGCAGCCAATCGTTTTTGAAAGACATAACGGATTGGGGTAAAATCAGTAAAAATATTTATTTATGGGATTATACGGTCAATTTTTCGCACCACATTTCGCCCTTTCCAAACTTGCACACCTTGCAACCAAACATTCAGTTTTTTACAAAAAACAGTGCAAATGCTCATTTTCAGCAAACAAATGCAGGTATTTGACATGAATTTTCGGAGTTAAAAGCCTACATGATTGCCCGTTTGTTGTGGAATCTAGATGTGAAAATTGATTCTGTTATGACCAATTTTGTACAAGGTTATTACGGTGCGGGCGGTGTTTTTATTCAAAAATATATTGACCACATGACTTCTGAAATCAAAAAAACAGGGGAGTGGTTGGACATTTATGGGCATCCTGTGGGTCATGCAAAAACGTTTTTGTCGGCGGAAAATATGGCAAAATACAATCAATGGTTTGACGCAGCTGAAAACGCTGTGAAAAATGACCCCTCAGTATTGCAGCGTGTAAAAGTGTGTCGTTTGCCGATTCAATATGCGATGATGGAAATTGGCAAAAGCGAGATGTTTGGCGCACGTGGTTTTTATCAAGAAGACAAAGAAAAATTTCTTTTAAAACCTGAAATGGAGCAATTAATGGAATATTTTTACGCTGTTTGCAAGCAAAACAAGGTAAAAAACATCAATGAAGCGGGTCTGACACCTGATGAATATTACCAATCTACAAAGCGTTTTATCACGGTGCAAGTGGAGGGCAATTTGGCTTTTCGAAAAAAAATAACCAGCAATCCCATGCCTGAACCTCAATACAGCCATGCCGATATGACCATTTTGACGAATGGCGTTCAAGGTGCAAATGATTATAAAGTCCATTGGCTCGGTTGGCAAGCCAAAGATTTTGAATTGGTACTCGACCTCGAAACGCTAAAACAGCCTAAAAATATCAGCATTTCAACGCTTTATGACCCTAAAAGCTGGATTTTGCATCCCAAATCTGTCACTTGCTCTGTTTCAGAAGATGGCGTGAATTATCGAACCCTCCAAACGCAAACGATTGAAGGTGAC
>JAYSQG010000466.1:0-13879 GCA_043721685.1 Saprospiraceae bacterium
TGTCTCGTGGCACAAATAAGCCAAAATCAACTGTCAAATTCGAATTCGGGTCAGTATCACCATCAGTAATCGGTTCTCCATTAACAGTCAAATTGACGATTTTAGACATGACCATGTGGTTAGGCATACCTGTTCCGTGGTCTTCTTCATTGACATCACCAACCGTTGAAGGTTCATAATTGCCTGCACCGTCTTGGTCATAAATACCACCCCCTGTTGAAGATACTAAACTATCAGGTAGGTTCGTCAACTTAACGTAGTAATTACCCGCATTTAAATCGTTAAACAAATAATTACCGTTAATATCCGTCAATTTTGTATTGACCAACACATCATCGTCATTGCCTTTGATGCCATCCGTTGTAGCATATAATTGTACTTGAATACCTGGAATACCTGTTTCACGGCTGTCTTTTACGCCGTTGTTATTGGTGTCTTTCCATACCAAATTACCCAAACTGACGCAAATTTGAACAGTGACATTTATAGTATCCTTACAACCATTGACCTCCAATTCAAAAGTATAAGCACCTTCAACCGTCAAACCCGAAGCGGCACCTGTACCATTTATTGATGCCGTTGCTCCGACAGGTTGTGCCAAAATCGCCCATGTACCTGTTTGAGCAAAATCAATCGTTGAAGGCGAAGTACCCCCAGAACAAGCCAAAGTTGTGTCTTTTCCTAAGTTCGGTTTTGCATAAACTGTTACCACAACATTTGCGGTATCTCTGCAACCCGCCGCATTTTCACCAATAAGCCTATAAGTGGTCGTTCCTACTGAGGGGGTCACATTTGTGGCATTGGCAAGAGCGTTGCCGCCTTGTGACCATGAAGGATTGACGATTGTACCATAATTTGTTATCAAGTTGGTTAAATCAACAATCGAGTTTTGACAAACAGACGTCGCTGCATCTGCAATTAAAGGTTTAGCATTAATTGTTACAACAACGGAAAGTGTATCGTAACAGAAACCCGTTCCGTCTAATTTCCTAATCCACATCGTCGTCGTACCTACTGCTGAAACAATTGTATTACTGAGGAGGTTCGCACCTGTCACCGCATCGTTTGCCGTTGCGTGATAGCTGAGAGTTCCCGATACATTCGCTGAATCCGTTACCGTCATGGCTGAAACATCAACCCTTGTCGGCGAACAAACCCCAACAACTGGGTTGGCTACTGAAATATTAGGTTTAGTGCAAGAGCAGTCAGGGATGTTTATCCCAACTGTATCCTTACAACCATTTTTGTCTAATTCAAAATAATATTGTCCAATAACCCTCATATTTGAGGCAAAACCAGAACCACTGATGGCAGCCGAAGCACCCACAGGCTGTGTCAATACCGACCAAGTACCGTTTTGTCCGAAATTATATGCCGAAGGTGCATTCACACCGATGCACGTCAAATATTGGTCTGGTCCAGCATTGGGTTTTGCATAAACCGTCACGACAACTTGTGCTGTGTCTTTGCAACCCGATGTGTTTTCACCAATAAGTATATATGTGTTCGCACCTAATACAGGGTTAACAGCTGATGGCGTTGCGACTGGATTACCACCTTTTGTCCATGTTGGATTAACAATGCTGCCATAATTAGCTATTAAACTTGTTAAATCAACCGTTGCATTTACACACACAGAATGAGCCACATCAGCATAAACAGGTTTTGGATAAATAGTTAAAAGAACCGAAGTCGTATCGTAGCAGAAACCGCCTGTATCTGTCTTACGAATCCAAACCGTTGTCTCCCCCACCGTTGAAATGAAGGTATTACTGAGGGGGTTCGTTTTATTCACTGCGTCATTAGCTGTCAAATAATAGCTGAGTGTACCCGTGATGTTCGCTGAATCTGTTACTGTAATTGCCGCAAGGTCAACAGTCGTTGGTACACAAACGGCAGCAGGGCTTGATGCTGAGATATTAGGTTTTACATAAACCGTTACGACCACATCAGCTGTGTCTTTACAACCCGACAGGTTTTCACCAATCAATGTATAAGTGGTTTCACCTACAGAGGGGATCACATTCGTGGCATCTGCAACCGCATTGCCGCTTTCTGTCCATGTGGGATTAACGATGCTGCCATATCCCGTTATGAAACTCGTCAAATCAACACTCGTGTTGTTACAAACGGCTGTTGAAGCATCATCGTAAACAGGTTTAGTATTGACCGTTACAACGACAGTAGCCGTGTCTTTGCAGCCTGATGCGTTTTCACCTATCAATATATAAGTGGGTGCGCCTACTGAGGGGGTCACATTAGTCGCATCCGCAACCGCATTGCCACTTTCTGTCCATGTGGGATTAACGATGCTGCCATAACCTGTTATGAAACTCGTTAGGTTAACATTTGTCCCTTCGCAAACTGTTGTTGAAGCATCGGCATATACAGGTTTAGCATTGATCGTGATAACCACTGAAACTGTATCGAAACAAGGTGCAAAACTACCTTCTTTGCGAATCCAATATGTCGTCGAACCAACCCCTGAAATGATGGTACTACTGAGGGGGTTCGTATTTGCCACCGCATCTGCTGGCGTTGCAAAATACGAAAGTGCACCTGTCACGTTTTTATTATCGTTAACAGTAATTGTTGACAAATCAACTGTCGAAGGCGCGCAAACCATCACTTGGAAAACCGTCGAAATTTCAGGTGAAACACAGACAGGTTTATATAAACCAAAGTCAATAGTCAAATTTGTATTGGCACTGCCGTCTTCAGTCGTTGGCTCGCCATCGAGCGTCAAGCGAATCGTATCGCTCATAATCATAGCAGAGCCCAACATTTTTGAACCGTTGTCGTTGTTGTCCACTGTTTCTTCAAGCGCAGCCGGTTCGTAAGTCCCTGCCCCACTGTTGTCATTGACTCCGCCACCTGTGGAACTGACATAATCAGTCGGTACGCCTGTACCTGTCAATTTTACATAATACAGACCTGGGTTCAGGTTTTCAAACAAATAAAGACCGCCGCCGGCAGTCGTTATCGTAGAATCTAAAACATCGTCCAGTGTACCCTTCAAATTGTCAAGACCCGCTGACCAAAGTTGAACCTCTACACCATTCAAACCCGTATCCGTTCCATCGAACAAGCCATTATTGTCCTTATCATCAAACACCAAATTTCCGAGACTCATACAAGAGTCGCGAACAACCTTAATCGGACAACAAAGCGAAGCAGCACAACTCGTCCCCAAAGTCGAAGCCGAATAGGTATATTCACCAATACTTCGAATCCTATACGTGTCCTTGTCAGCACCTGCAATCAAGGAACCATTCAGATACCATTGATAGTCTGCGTAGCCCGCCTGAGCCGTTGCTAACACATTAATGTTGTCCCGACAATTAAAGTGCATTGGCACTGTGACACAAGCACTCGACCAGTCATCCTCAACAACGCTGCTGTTGCCTGGTGTTGAATCGGGGTCAACATTGTCAGAAGTGGTTATTTCGGCAGTACCAGCTATAACACCATCGGTAGCCACCGTCACCGTTATATTCAATTTAGCAGAGTCACCCGCAGGGATACCACCCACTGTCCACAACCCTGTTCCGTTATCATAAGCCCCACCGCCGTCATCAATGAAGAAGGTAGAACCCATCGGCACTGCACTCTTGATGGTCACACCCGATGCAGCCGTAACATCCTCGTTGTGTACGACGATGGTAAACGTCACTTGACTACCAACAGTAGCCGTTGTGACACTGCTTCGCATAGCAACCGATAAGTCCTGCGCTTGCATCGCAAACGCAAAAAGCAGCATGGGCAAAACCAACGCTGTCTTTCGTAAAGCACTTCTCATAGGTCTAAATAAATTTATTGTGAAATAATTTGACAAAACAAGCTGATATCCGACTGCTCCGTATGGTTTCTGTTCACCATAGGGAGCAATAATCATTGAAGCCTTTCCGTGCAACACTGAAAATGCTCGCCTCACACTGCATAGAAATCGGTTCATGGCTTTCTTACTGTTTTTGATGTTTCTTGAAAAAAAAATTAAATGATTCAATAACAAAAAAACTTGGTGTACTTTTTAACTAAGTACCTCAGGGCTGCTATTGAATATTTCAATACTTTGAATTTCTATTAAATACTGATTATCAACCAATTAGGCAGATAATAAAGGGGGAAGCGTTGTCTTTGTGTGTATTTTCAATGTTTTGATAGTATGTTTTCAAAAAATGTACCAATTAATGGTAAGGCTTCGCATAACTTTTTATTATCAATCTTTAAACCTATTTGTACCTTCATATCAGCCATAATATTTGGACTCATATTGTTATAATTTTCTTATCATTGCAAGATGTCTCTATAATTTCGTCACAATTCTATTTATATGACTAAATTTGTGACATACGTTTATACCCTAAATGGACTATCTTTAAGGATTCGACAGATTGCCCCCCTCAGTATCAAAAGGAGTTTTTACCTTACCGTTTCGTATTTTTTACTAAATAACCAAACCATATCGTTTTATGAAAAAATTACTGTTATTCCTTATGGGCTTTTTGTTCATTCAAAGCCTTTCTGCCCAAACCACAGCAGAAACCGATTCTGTATTTATTCGAAATCATTACACGAAACAAGAAGTTTACATTAGAATGCGTGATGGCGTTCAACTTTTCACAACCATTTATACGCCGAATGACTTGTCAAAAAAGTACCCAATCCTGCTCAAAAGGACACCTTACACCGTTGCACCTTATGGCAAATATGAATTTGTAACGACTTTTCAAAACATGACGCTTGGACGGGAAGGCAATATTTTCGTTTTTCAAGACGTGCGGGGTCGTTGGATGTCCGAAAGTGAATTTGTGGATGTGCGCCCCATCGTTGACCATAAAACAAACAAGGACATTGACGAAAGCACCGACACCTACGACACTGCCGAATGGCTCGTCAAAAATGCCGATGGCAATAACGGACGGATTGGGGTTTATGGCATTTCGTACCCAGGGTTTTATGCCACCAATGCCCTCGTCGAAGCGCACCCCTCAGTAAAAGCCGTTTCACCACAAGCACCTGTAACGGATTGGTTTATTGGCGATGATTTTCACCACGGCGGTGCGTTTATGTTGATGGATGCTGTGCAGTTTTATCGCAATTTTGGTCGTCCACACCCAAAACCTGTTTTGCCCGAAAACTTTGTCAGTAAAGAACTTACTTACCCTGACAATTATGATTTTTTCCTAAAAATGGGCGCATTACCCAACTATAAAACCAAATATATGGGCGATTCCATCAAGTTTTGGAACGACCTCATGAGCCACCCAAACTACGATGCGTTTTGGAAAGCCCGCAATATTCGTCCGCATTTGAAAAACACAAAACCTGCTGTTTTAACCGTTGGTGGCTTGTTCGATGCCGAAGATTGTTATGGCGCATGGCGCACGTATGAGGCTTTGGAAAAACAAAACACCCCATCCCTATCAAACCGCTTAGTCATGGGTCCGTGGTTTCATGGTGCTTGGGGCGGACGTTCAACAGGTGAGTTTTTAGGCAATGTCCAATTTGGTTCAAAAACATCGGCTTATTTTCAAACTGAAATTGAAGCAAAATTCTTCAATTTTTACCTCAAAGACCAAGGCACAATGACCCTGCCAGAAGCCACAGTCTTTGAAACGGGTTCGAACCAATGGAAAAGTTATGATACTTGGCCGCCTAAAAACACCAAACCACGCAATATATATATGCAGCCTAACGGCAAACTCACTTTTAGCACCCCCTCAGTACAAACGGGTTCAACGTCGTGGGTTTCCGACCCCGCCAAGCCTGTCCCTTATACCGAAGATGTCGGCGAAGACCGCACCCGCGAGTACATGACCGACGACCAACGTTTTGCCGCTCGTCGCCCCGATGTATTGGTCTTTGAAACCGATGTTTTAACGGAAGATATGACCGTGGTGGGTCCAATAGATGCCACTTTGTTTTTTTCAACAACAGGTACAGATGCCGATGTGGTGGTCAAAGTGATTGATGTATTTCCAGACGATGCGCCCCAATGGGAAGGCTCAAAAGTGCCACAAGGCGGCTATCAGATGCTCGTGAGAGGTGAAATACTGAGGGGTCGTTTTCGGTACAGTTGGGAAAAACCGCAGCCGTTTACACCCAATGTCATTGCCAAAGTGCCGATGCAATTGCCTGATATTTCACATACTTTCAAAAAAGGACATCGGTTGATGGTGCAAGTTCAATCCTCATGGTTTCCCATTGCTGACCGCAATCCACAGAAGTACGTCAACATTTATCAAGCAAAAGATACTGATTTTCAAAAGGCTACGCATCGCATTTATCACAATGCCAAAAATGCGTCGTATTTGACGATTTGCGTTAAATAAGAATTTTTAATAAATCATTAGACGTTTTTTATTTTTGCCAAATTATTTGTATATTTTGATAATAATTCTCATATTTGCAAATAATTTGGCAAAAATAAAAATATCACATAATGTCACATTGGAACGATAAGGTCAAACGCATACTCAAATCGGAGTTAGTAAAAAGAGGTGTATCAACTGAAGAACTCACCTTTTTACTCAATGAGATTGGATGTGCTGAAACAAAATCAAGTGTAGATAGCAAGATTAGTCGTGGTACTTTTAGTGCTGCTTTTTTTATGCAATGTATGTACGTTATTGGCTGTAAAAAAATTGAAATAGAGGAATATCGTTCTGTTTATGCGATTTCAGAACCGTCTCTTTTAATGGCAGCAGAAACGAATAATGACTATAAAACAACTAAAGATGGAAAATAATAAGATAAAATTCATTGATTTATTTGCTGGTTTGGGTGGTATTCGCCTTGGTTTTGAACAGGCTTGTCAAGAGCGAGGCATTGAAACAGAATGTGTGTTGACTTCCGAAATCAAACCTCATGCTGTGCAAACACTCAAACACAATCATGAGCATGACAATTTTGTCGGCGATATTTTTCAAGTCAAAAATGAAGATATTCCAAATTTTGATTTCCTATTTGGTGGTTTTCCATGTCAACCGTTTAGTGCAAGTGGCAAGCGGCAAGGATTTGCAGATACACGCGGCACCTTGTTTTTTGAAATAGAACGTATAATAAGGTATCATCAACCACAAGGGTTTATTCTTGAAAATGTAGAAGGTTTAGTCAAACACGATTTAGAAAATAAAAATGACGCATTGGGTAAAACCTTAAAAACGATATTGTACAAATTAGAAGAAGAATTGGGCTATCAAGTATCTTGGAAAGTCTTGGATTCTGTTCATTTTGGCGTTCCACAGTCGAGAAAACGCGTTTTTATTGTCGGAACCAAAGAAGAAAAAGTGTCCTTAGATAATTTTGAACCTACTTATGCTGTACTAAACAATATTTTAGAAAAAGGAAAAAAAATAATGGATACGGATTTTACAAGAAAGTTATTATCCTATTTCACTGTTGAGGAGTTGTATGGAAAATCAATAAAAGATAAAAGAGGGGGCGATAACAATATTCATAGCTGGGATATTGGTTTAAAAGGGGAATGTACAGAAACGCAAATAAAATTATTGAACAGGCTTTTTAAAGAGCGTAGAAAAAAGCAATGGGCGGGCGAAATTGGTATTGATTGGATGGACGGTATGCCTCTGACTTTAAGCCAAATTCAATCTTTCTTTCCTGCCAATAATTTATTTGAAAACATGGATATCGAAGCAATGTTAGATGACTTGGCAAAGAAAGGTTATATAAAATTTGAGCATCCTAAAAAATTAGTGACCGAGGAGTCTGAAACTGGCACAATTACATACCGTGCTTATGATGAAACCAAGCCCAAAGGCTACAATATCGTAACAGGAAAATTGAGTTTTGAAGTGAATAAAATTCTAAATCCTTACGATATTGCACCAACATTAGTGGCAACAGATATGGTCAAAATCGTCGTGCCTGATGGACAAGGCATTAGAAGATTGACGATGAGAGAAGGTTTGAGGCTGTTCGGTTATCCTGAAAACTACGAAATACCTGTGAAAGAAAGTTTGGCTTTCGATTTATTGGGGAATACGGTTGTCGTGCCTGTCATCAAAGCGATTGCGGAAAGAATTTTAGATGTTTTAGACATTAATCATTATGAACCAATTGGCTTTGGTAATCAATTAGTTATAGCTTGATTCCTGTATTTTTAAAATATTTCGTTTTAACAATTTCAAGCCAATTCGTTTTGTATTGCGCACATTGAGGGTATAAATTATGCGTTTCAGCTAATGCCATCAAAAAGTCATTTTTGTTTTCAAATGGGACATATTTCAACCTATTGAAATACCAAGTGCATGGACGAAGATTGTAAATTTGATTTCTTTTAACTTGTAATTTTATTGGGTCTTGACCTGATGGACTTGTCAATTCCCAAACCTTTTTGAGCCAAATATTGTCAATGGAAAGTTCTGGATTGACCATTTTGTAACTGAGTATCAAATAATCTGCATCAATTCGTTCTGGAATCACCAAAAGCGAGGTACAATAACTATCAAAATTCGCAATATCAAAAGCTGGACTGGCATCCGCATTGAACGTTTTTAGTTCTAAAAAACCAGAATTTATGCTTTCTGTTAATAAAAAATCAGGAAAGAATTGAGTATGAACAGGCTGCCTAAAATAGAAATTCTTTTGTTTCAGCCATTCGCCAAGCCATTCTTGCAATAAATCGCCAATAGCATCTTTACCGTTGTACTTAGCTGAAATCCCACCAAGCGTTATCTCGACGCTCCCGATTTGTTCCTTAATTTTAAATTCGTTCAGTAGCAAATTATAAATTTCACTGGCTGTTAATCTAATCTTTTCTGCCATCCTTGTATTTTGTTTAAAATTTGAGACAAACGTATAAAATTTTATAGCAATTTCATGAAAAAGCACCGCCTATACTGAGGGGTGCTTTTTTTATCATCCTGTACGGAACTAAATCAGTGTAAATCTGTCCAATCGTGTCATCTGTGGTCGAATCCACTAATCCTTCACTCGATTCAAACCCAAAGCCCGCAACATCCAACGCGGCAACGACTTTTCAGGTCGCCTTTTCCGCAAGTCGAGATACCAGCCAATGGACTTCAAAATCGGTATTTTATGCGTTTCGACAAACTCAATGAGTGTGCCGTCCACCGTTTCGATATACGCAAAACGCCCTGCAGCCCCTTCCATTTGGAACGATTCGGCAGAATCCACCGTGAAACGATACCCCTCTCCGTCAGGAGTCCTTTGGACAGTAGCGAGGCGTTCTTTCAGTGCGTCCATGCCGTTGACATCGTAACAGAGTTGAATGAAACCACATTCACCCCAAAAACGGTTTTCAAAAATTTTGTTCGGCTCACGGTCAAAAACCTGCACCAATTCGATTTCAGAAGCCCCCAACAAAGGCGCAAAACCACCAACTCGGGGCTGCGAATGACGCAACAAAATGCGTGAACATGGAAAATGACCGCCTGTTAAAGGTTTAAAATCCACAAAAGCATCGGTTTTTTCATAAACGACCTCATCGTAACCCAATACATCGCGGAACAAAGCCGTTGTGCGTTCAATGTCCGTTGTACCCATCACGACGCCAAAAACACCGCCTGTGAGTTTACCTGTTTTTTGAAACCAGTTTTTTTTGACTTCAACGATTTGAAAAAGGTTGTCGTAAGGGTCTTTGACCCAAAAATAACGTTCTGCGGCATTGGGTGTTGATTCAATGTCGGCTGACAACACATTTGCGCCTCGTCTTTTAAATGATTCAAACGCCTTTTCGACATCGAGGCATTTAATTTTGGTTGCAAAAATACCTGTATCGCCCAAAGTGATTGGGAAGGTCGGATACTGAGGGGTATGCTCTGTGTGCTGCCAAATCTCAAAACCACCGCCACCTTGCATATTGAGCGCAAGGACTGCATGACGTTCACGCGGCTGTCCGCCTGTATAAGGCAGCATCAAACCTGCCGTTGCCTTTTCATCAAAAACGGGCGTATCTGCGCCCAAAAATTGACGATACCAAGCCCATGTTTCGTAAATGTCTTTACAGCCGACACCGACTTGTTGAATACCACTGATAATGTAATCCATGTTTGTTATTTAGTTATTTCGTTTAATTTTAATAAAATAAGAAACCCATAAGGTTTTAAGCCTTATGGGTTTAACAATATTACTTAATAAAGTACAAAATTAAAATTTAAAATCAATTCTAAATTCATCATTTATAATTTATCATTCATCGTTTTTTAAGCCACTTCTGTAACAGCATAAGCTCCCGCTTTCAGTTTTTCAGCAACTACGCCGAAGGCTTTGAGCGACAATTCGATGTCTTCTTTTGTGTGTGTGGCTGTTGGAATAAGCCGCAACAACATCATACCTTTTGGAATGACCGGATAGACGACGATGGAGCAGAAAATATCGTGATTTTCACGCAAGTCAACAATCAGATTCAAGGCTTCTTCGACCTCACCTTTCATGAAAACAGGTGTCACACAGGTATTTGTACTACCAATATCAAAGCCTTGTGCTTTCAAACCATCCTGTAACAATTTGACATTTTCCCACAATTTTGAACGCAATTCGGGTTGTGTTTTCAACAATTCCAAACGTTTCAAACCGCCAATAACAAAAGGCATTGGTAATGATTTGGCGAAAATTTGAGAGCGCAAATTATAGCGCAAATACTTGATAATTGCCGCATCACCTGCTATAAATGCCCCAATACTTGCCATTGACTTAGCAAAAGTAGAGAAATAGATATCAATTTCGTCTTGAACGCCTTGCTCCTCGCCTGCCCCTGCGCCTGTTGCACCGAGCGTACCGAAGCCATGTGCATCGTCCAAAAGGATACGGAAATTGTATTTTTCTTTCAATGCAACGATTTCACGTAAGCAACCTTGATCGCCACGCATACCGAAGACCCCCTCTGTAATGAGTAGGATTCCACCGCCTGAACGTTCCGCAGAAACGGCAGCTTTAGCCAATTGACGCTCTGCACTTTCGTGGTCGTTGTGTTCAAAAGCAAAACGATCGCCCAAGTGCATACGAATGCCGTCCATGATACAAGCGTGGCAATCTTTGTCATAAACAATGACATCACGGCGGTCAACCATCGCATCAATGACCGACAAAATACCTTGATAACCATAGTTGAGCAACAAACCCGACTCTTTTTGAACGTGTTCAGCCAGTTCATTTTCAAGCTGTTCGTGATAAACAGACTCGCCTGACATCATGCGTGCACCCATCGGATAGGCTAAACCCCATTCTGCGGCTGCATCGGCATCCGCTTTGCGGACTTCTGGATGATTGGCGAGACCGAGATAGTTATTAAGTGACCAAACAATTTTTTCTTTTCCTTTGAACATCATGCGGTTGCCCAAGTCTCCTTCTAATTTTGGAAACATAAAGTAACCGTGTGCCATGTCTGCATACTTACCGAGTGGGCTGACTTTGCCCAATACTTTTTCAAATAAATCCATATTCTGTTTAAAATTTTGTTTAAAGTTGATATTAGATTTGACCACTGATTGAGCTGATTTGACAGATTTTCGCTGATTTTTTTGTCTAAACTGTGGTCACTATCATTTTTTATTTATGAAAACCCGCATGGTCATCGAATTGACACCACGCGGGTTTTGATATAAATGGGAAAACGAAGTGCAAATATCGTAATTGAATGATGAAATATGAATTATAAATGATGAATTATGAAACCCCTCAGTATTTTATATTTCCCTTAAAATTGCTCTTTCGATGCGGTCTTCATCGGTTTCATCGCTGATGAAACCTTTCATACGCATCCATTCGTCATTATAAATTTTACCGATATAACGGCTGCCGTGGTCATGGAAAAGGACAACAACAACGTCTGTTGGCTTCAATAAATGCTTCATTTGCAACAAACCTGCGACGGCAGAACCTGACGAATGACCGACCCATAAACCTTCTTCAAGCACCAAACGGCGACCCATTAGGGCTGCGTCTTTGTCTGTTACTTTCTCGAAACGGTCAATCATGGTCATGTCCATAGAGTTTGGAATGAACTCCCGACCGACACCTTCCATTGAGTAGTCATACATCTCTTTTTCATCAAAAATGCCTGTTTCGTGGTATTTTTTAAGGACAGAACCGTAGGCATCAACGCCCCAAACCTTTATGTTAGGGTTTTGCTCCTTCAAAAAACGCGATGTACCGCATATCGAGCCACCTGTTCCTGCGGGTGCAATGAGGTGAGTCACCTTGCCGTCGGTTGCTTCCCAGATTTCGGGACCTGTGGTTTCGTAATGTGTTTGTGGATTGAGCGGATTGTCGTATTGATTGACCCAGTAGGAATTAGGGATTTTTTCAGAAAGGCGTTCCGCAACTGAATAATTGGACTGTGGGTCTTCGGGTCTGACCCTCGAAGGGCAAATGATGACTTCAGCACCCCACGAATGCAACATCTGAATTTTCTCCTTCGATTGTTTATCGTTGACGGTACAAATAATTTTATAACCTTTTACAGCCGCCGCCATTGCCAAACCGATGCCTGTGTTGCCACTTGTACACTCGATAATAGTACCGCCTTTGCGCAATTGACCGCTTTTTTCAGCACCTTCGACGATGCGTACAGCGATGCGGTCTTTGATGCTTAAACCTGGATTGAAGGTTTCAACTTTGGCTAAAACCAATGCAGGAATGTGAGCAGTGACACGATTTAAGCGAATAAGTGGCGTATTGCCGACGGTTTCGAGAACGGAATTGAGATATTTCACACTTTTTTTGTTTATATTTAAAGTTGAATTTTGTCGAAAATTGAGTGCTTTTGAACTCTTTGGATTGGCAAGATAAAAAACAAGTTTTAAACTTTTATGCCTTTTCTTAAATTTCCCTATTTCAGTAGGCAATTTTAAAAAACGCCCAAAGATACTTGAAAAATATTGGAATTTTGAAGCTTAGCGCATGTTCTGCCGTTATTTGCTTCTTAAAACAAGGTAAACTTTTGCCTTTTTCATTTGCTCTACACGTTCAAAAAGGCTTTTTGGTTGCGTTAAAAAGAGCAAAATAAAAAAAGTGAGGGTTAACGAAACAACTGGATTTGCTAAAGATTATGATTATTTGGTTTTTGAAATTACACAGGTCAATAGAAAAAAAAAGGTTAACAAAAAGAATTCGTTTGATTGAGGTCGTTTCTATTCAGTTTTTGGACACTATACAGGTCAAAAAAAACTAAGCGGTTTAGACAAATGTAATTGGTCAGTTCATTTCTGAAATCAACGATAGGCAGTTTCATCAACTTTGTGGTTGAAGTATAGGCTACCCTGCCGACAAAAATGACAGTTCAAAAAGTGGAAATAATTGGATGAAAAGTGTTGTGAAGAGGCCCCCTCAGTATAAATAGTGATTGGGCAAAATAATGAAGTGTTAGAAGAAGATTGTTCTGACGTGATTGTTTTGTCCGTTTGAAGGACGTTGTAAAATTCCGTGTTAAAAATTAATTGTAATTTTAGATTCGGTGCGCTTATAAAATGTTGTTTATCAAATAATTAGCTTTATTTATCATCTTCAATGTCTTGTAATTTTTTGTCAATTTGACCTGTCAAAATATCCCAAAACATAATGAAATCAGAAGCCAAACTGTACAAAGGGTATTGAAAAGTAGCGGGTTTGTTTTTCTCGAAAAAAAAGTGACCGACCCATGCAAAACCATAACCGACAAGTGGAATCACCCAAAATGAAGCCCACTTACCAGTGATAATAATGTAAAGAAGTATGGACAAAAATAAGGCTGTGCCTACGAAATGTAGTTTTCGGCTTGTCGGATTGCGGTGTTCGCTCAAATAAAATGGGTAAAACGCCGCCAAACTTTTATATCTTTTTTCCATCATCAATAATTGTTTGATTGTTTAATTTTCTTTTTGACGGTACAAAGTTCGGGGGTTTACTGAGGGGG
>JAYSQG010000467.1:0-6564 GCA_043721685.1 Saprospiraceae bacterium
TCCAATCGGTGGTCAAAACGAAAATCAAAATAATCATGTCAAACAAAAAGAAAACAAAGAAAAAACCAGCCGCGAAGCCACAACAGCAGCTTACGCCTAAAAATTATCTTTTAACGGGTCGTGCACGGAAATTGCCGATTACCGAATGTTGGATAAGTTCCGATTGGAAAGTTGCTGGGATATGCAGCATCGTCGTTGCTCGGCAGCATACATCGGGTAATTTGACTTTTGGTATTTATTTGGTGGATATTTTTTGCTTGGGTTTGAAAAATTCCAATCCTGTTTTCAATAAACCTGAATATGAATATGAAGATTTATTGGATAATATTTTCAACACACACATGTATGGCAAAACTCAAATTGATTATGTTTTGGCGCACAACATTATATATGGTGCGATTGCGTATGCCGAAGATTTGGGATTCAAACCTGAAAAAGATTGGGCTTTGAGCCAAATGATTTTGGAAGAAGATACTGAAGATGTGGAGTTAATTGAGGTTGAATTTGGCAAAAATGGCAAGCCTTATTTTATCAATGGACCTTATGACAATGTGCAAAAAGTGACTAACACATTGAATAAAAGTGTCGGTGAAGGCAATTATGGAATGACTTATATCTTAGGAGACCCCAGTAGTTTTGATGATGAGTTTGATTTTGATGATGATGAAGATTATGACGATGACGATGATGATGATACAGAAGATGTTGATTATGAGGAAGTTAAAAGTTGAAAACATAGCCATATAAAAGTCTTTTATCCAGATGAATCTGGTGAATTTGGTGATTTTTATGAGGAAGAAGAAACGCTCGAATATGAAGAAATTATGGAAAATAGTGAACTTTATTATGAGTTCGAGCCAATGACTTCACGAGATTCCTTTCAAATTATGGAAGAATTTATTGAAACGCTTTCTGATATTGGGTTTGCTAAAAGGTTGGTGTATGCTTTAAGCCACAGCAAACCATTTCGACATTTTAATGATATAGTTGAGAATTCGAAGTATCGTCAAAACTGGTTTAATTTCAGAGACGAAAGCCAAAAAGATTGGGTTGAAAAACAGGTTAATCGGCATAATCATTATGCTTCTTTTCATGATGATAGTGATGAAGAATGAATAGACCCCCTCAGTATTTTTGCTATTTTGGTAATAATACATTTACTTCTTCAATAAGTTGAGGCAATTTTAGTTGTGCTGTATGCCAGACAAATTGATTATCAATACGGTTGTAATCATGGATAACAAAATTGCGGAAATCAACAATTTTGCGAGCATCTGAAATGGCAATATCAGGTACTAATTTGAGAACTCGATTCATGGCTTCTCCGATGATTTCAAATTCTCGTTCAACAGCGCGGCGTGTCTTACGGTCATTTAATTAGTCTTCAAGAGTTTTACAATCTTGCAGATAACTTAAAATGGCTTCCGATGAGTTTAAAATATCATTTAGAAAAGCAAGTACAATTATTGTCCATCAAATACGAGGATTTTAGCGTTGTCAACATTTTTGTTAAAATAAGGGTTGGGCTCGTTTAACAGCGCATCTTCTGTGATTAAATCAATTTTATGGTGCATAATTTCAGCCAAACGATAATGTAAATCCATATAATTATCAAAAAAATGCGTGTAAGCCGATTTTTTAAAACTAACTAAAAAATCAACATCGCTTTGGGTATTGAACCGACTATTCGTAATTGAACCAAAAACATAAAGTTGTTTTACGCCAAAACGTTTACATGCGTCTTGAATATCAGTTAAATTATCAGTCAATTTATTGTTAATAATATTTTCTTTTAACGTTGTCGTTTCCATTATTTTGCTTTTAAATTTTTACAAAGTTAACTGTAAAACAAAGAGACTTTGCATACCCCTCAGTATTTTTTAACATTTTTTTACTCAAAAAGTAGATTTGACTAAAAAGTTAAGCTAAATCTACTAAATAACAAATTGTTTTCTATATAAATTACCGTTTAACTTTAAAGTTTGACTAAAAAGTTAAATCATAAAAACTTAAAATCAATCCTTTATGAAACAAGTCTTATCTAAACTTTTTGAACATAAAAAACTGTCAAAAGCAGAGGCGAAAGAGATTCTCGTCAATATCTCGACGGGCAAATACAACGAGGCACAAATTGCTTCGTTTATCACTGTTTATTTGATGCGTCCGATAGCAGTTGCCGAATTGCAAGGTTTTCGCGAAGCTTTATTGGAGTTGTGTGTGCCTGTTGATTTAGAAGGTGTGGAAGCGATTGACGTGTGCGGTACAGGTGGCGATGGCAAAAATACCTTCAATATTTCCACACTATCGGCATTCGTTTTGGCAGGTGCGGGTTACAAAGTCGCTAAACATGGCAATGTTGGTGTGTCGTCAAACAGTGGTTCATCCGATGTTTTACAATACTTGGGCTATCAATTTACAAACGATACCGATAAATTGAAACGACAATTGGACAAGGCGAATATCTGTTATTTTCATGCCCCATTTTTTCATCCTGCTTTAAAAACGGTTGGTCCGATTCGTAAACAATTGAGTGTCAAGACATTCTTCAATATGCTGGGACCTTTGGTTAATCCTGCACAACCGAAATATCAATTGTCGGGTGTTTTCAGTTTGGAGTTGGCAAGGCTGTATCAGTATATTTTTCAACAAATACCGAACAAACAATTTGCGATTGTTCATGCCCTCGATGGCTATGATGAAGTAAGTTTGACAGGTGATTTTAAGTTGAAAATGAACCATAAAGAAGCAACTCTTTCGCCACAAAGCGTTGGAAAACAACAGCTTACACAAGAATCTCTTTTTGGAGGTGATACTGTAGAAGAAGCGGGCGTTATTTTCATGTCTATACTGAGGGGTACTGGAACGGCTGCACAAGTGGATGCGGTAACGGTCAATACAGGGATTGCGATACATTGTATGAAACCGCAAACGTCTTTGATTGATTGTATTGCTGAGGCAGAAGCGGCTTTGGTCTCTGGAAAAGCCTTGAATGCTTTAGAAAAGTTGATTGCTTTAAACTGACCATATTTAGTTTTGGAAAGTATTCGCATGTCAAATATATTCAATGTTAATTTTTTATAATTTTTCAAAATAATTATTTTATTTATCTATTATTTTTTAAATTTATAGAAATTTGATAATCAAAGTTTTGAATTCAAATGAAAAATATAATAATGGTATGAGCTTTTAAAAAAAAAATCATTGGTATTCAAAATTCATGTACATTTGTGCCATTAATTTGAATATTTTTTTTAATTTTCATAAACCATTAAATTCATTTTTAACAATGAAAAACGTACTTATTGTATTAGTTATGAGTGCCTGTGGTATCTCAACAGCTTTTGCTCAAACTCCTACTGCCGTACCTTCAAAAGGAGAGGCGAAAACGGCAGTCAAAGCAGCTGCTACAACTACTAAAACTGAAGCAAAAGCAGCTACCACAACTGCGAAAACGGCAGTCAAAGCAGCTGCTACAACTACTAAAACTGAAGTCAAAGCAGCTGCCACAACTGCGAAAACTGAAGTCAAAGCAGCTGCCACAACTGCGAAAACTGAAGTGAAAAAAGCAGCTTCCGCTACAAAAGCAGCTGTCAAAGAAACACCTGCCGCCGCCGCTACAACAGCAACAAAAAGCGTTAAAAAAGCGACTGGTGCTAATGCAACTAAAATGAAAGCCGCTCCGATGGCAAAAATGATGTACAAATGTCCTAAAGGCGATGCACTTTGTGACACAGGTGGAAAATGCCCTAAATGTGGAACTGAAATGGTCTCTATTTCTGCTGCTAAGAAAAAGGCAAAAAAGAAATAAGTAATTTATAATCGGATTAAAATTGCATAAATGTAAAAAAGGAGAGGTCGTAATTGGCTTCTCCTTTTGTTTTTCATAGCATCTTGTTTACATTTGCGAAGATTCGATCCGTTTTTCATAATTTAAAAAAAATTGAAAATGAGAACTTTACGCCACTTCTTACTCTTATTTGCTGCGCTTTTGATAGTGTCGGCTTGTGAAACGACTAAAATAACTACGACCAATTACGGCAAAGCCGATGGAAAAGTCGAGTGGATATTTTTACAACTCAATGATGTCTATGAGATTTCCCCAACTGAAAATGGCAAAGCAGGTGGTTTGGCACGTGTAGCTACTATTCGCCAAAAACTATTGAATGAAAATCCTAATACATATACAGTTTTAAGTGGTGATTTTTTATCCCCCTCAGTAATTGGTACTTTAAAATATGATGGAAAAGGCATCAAAGGACGGCAAATGGTGGAAGTCCTGAATGCTTTGGGACTCAACTTAGCGTGTTTTGGAAATCACGAATTTGACCTCGATTATGTTGACCTTCAAGCCCGTATGGATGAATCAAAATTTGAATGGATTTCATCAAATGCTTTTCACAAAGAAGGTGAAAACATTGTGCCGTTTCATAGAACAGGGAGTGATGACTATTTTGATGAATATAAAATTTTGAATATTAAAGATGGTTCAACTGGTGAATCTGTAAAGGTCGGTATTTGGAGCGTTGTGCTTGATGCCAATCAAAAAGACTATGTTTATTACAGCGATGTTTTTGATAGGTCGAAAAATATCATTGACGATGTGTTGGCTAAAGAAGTAGATGTTATTGCGGGCATAACGCATCTGGCAATCGAAACGGACAAAGAAATAGCAGCTCAAAACCCCTCTGTAGGGCTGATCATGGGTGGTCATGAACACACCAATATGCGGTATGTTGTCGGTAAAACAGTCATCGCGAAAGCAGATGCCAATGCCAAGACGGTGTATGTGCATCGGTGCTCTTATAATTTGAAAACCAAACAGTTAAGTATTAAATCTGAATTGGTTAAGATAGACGATAAAATAGCTGACGACCCCTCAGTAGCAGCTGTTGTTAAGAAATGGGAGGATATAATGAACGCTTCTTTTGTCGCTCAAGGCTTCAATCCGAATGAAGTGATTGCGAACGTGACAGAACCACTCGATGGTCGCGAAGTAACGCTTCGTTGGGGACAAACAAATTTAGGCACTGCGGTAGCTAAATCCCTTTCAGAAGCAGCCAAAAAGGCGGTTGATTGCTCCTTTTTTAACTCTGGTTCTATTCGCATTGATGACCAAGTGAAGGGCAATCTTACGCAAGCAGACATTGTACGCATCATGCCTTTTGGCGGCAAAGTGGTTGAATTTGACATAAAAGGCGCGGAACTTAAAAAAGTGCTTTTGGCAGGTATCGCTTCAAAAGGGAAAGGAGGTTATTTACAATGGGATAAAATTGGATACAGCGATGCAACTAAAGTATTTGTTATTAAAGGTGCAGCTTTAGATGAAAGTAAAACTTACCATTGCGCAACCAATGATTTTTTATTTAGCGGTCGTGAAACAAATTTTGATTTCTTTAATGCACAAAACCCTGCTATCTCAAATATTGATATACCGACAGAATCATCAGACTTGCGATCCGATATTCGTAAAGCATTTATTGCGTATCTAAAAAATAATAAATAGAATGAATTGTTGGATTGTTAAATTGTTGGATGGCTATTTTGCTTTTAGTAACAATATAATCATTCAACAATTTAATAATCCAACAATCCAACAATCCAATTTATGCAAAAAGTACAAATCATTAGCGAAGAACACAAGCAAGTGCTTGGATTACAACTACCGACAGACCCGCGTTGGGTCAATTTGGCTGAAATAAGCCTTGAGCATATTTTGACTGACCATGCTTATTGCGAACAAAAAGCGGCAACTGCTTGTATTTCGCTCATTCAAGGCTACCCAGAATACATTGAAATGGTGCGTGAACTCGCGCCAATTGTTACTGAAGAGTGGGGGCATTTTCGCGCGGTACTTGCCGAATTGGACAAACGCGGCTTGACTTTAGGACGTCAACGCAAGGACGAATACGTGAATGAATTGATGAAATTTGAACACAAATCAGGCGACAGAACAGAACGTTTGGTAGAAAAACTATTGATTTGCGCTCTTATTGAGGCGCGAAGTTGTGAACGATTTCGGCTTTTATCGCTTTATATCAATGATTTAGATTTGCGTAAATTTTATTATAAGTTTATGGTTGCCGAAGCGGGTCATTACCGTTTGTTTATTGATTTGGCAAAAAAATATAGTGGGAATGAGGAAAAGGTCATGGCTCGTTGGAAAGAATATCTCGATTATGAATTGGAGATTATGGGAAGATTAGAAGTCAGAGGCGACAGAATGCATTAAGTGATAAGTTGTAAGTGATAAGTTGTAAGTGAAACTTGAGACATCCCAAATTTTCTAACATTTAATTTATATATTAAAATACCCCAATTCCGAAGGAATTAAAAATGAATAACCGTAGATGAAATCTACGGTAATGACACGAAAGCGTATTCATAACCCTGAAAGGGTTGAATATGTCATTTTTTCGACCGTAAATATTCAACTCTTTCAGAGTTGGCGACTATCTTGGCTTTGTTCCGTAGATTTCATCTACGGTTATTCATGTTTAATTCCTTCGGAATTGGGATATTTGACGCTTTTCAAGTGATAATTTATTTTGTTAGAAAATTCGGGAT
>JAYSQG010000468.1:0-11668 GCA_043721685.1 Saprospiraceae bacterium
TAAACCTGTGTAAACCTGTGTAAACCTGTGTAAACCTGTGTAAACCTGTGTAAACCTGTGTAAACCTGTGTAAACCTGTGTAAACCTGTGTAAATCATCTCAATCTGTGTTCAAAAAAAAAACCATCATTCATCATCAATCAATAATTAAAATGAAAAGACGTGATTCTATAAAAGCTCTTGCGCTCTCAACTTTTGGCATCGTCGCACCGAAAGACCCCTCAGTACAAAACGATATTTTGAAGGAAAAAGGCGACCCAACGGAGTGCAAAGACGGACGCACACCCGAAGAACAGGTGCGTGATGCCAAATTGCAAGTAGGTAAATTTTTTACACCGCAAGAACTGAAAACCGTTTCGGTTTTGTGCGACATTATCATTCCTGCCGATGCCGTTTCGGGTAGCGCAACACAAGCGGGCGTACCCGCTTTCATCGAATTTATGATGAAAGACAAACCTGAAAATCAAATACCGATGCGCGGCGGCTTGCGGTGGCTCGATAACCAATGTGTGAAATCGTTTGAAAAGAAATTCATTGATTGCTCAACGGCACAACGGATTGAAATGATAGATAAAATAGCCTATCCCGAACAGGCTAAAAAGGAGCATACACAAGGCGTTTCTTTCTTCAATTTGATGCGAAACTTGACGGTTACAGGCTTTTATACAAGTCAAATAGGTTTCAAGGATGTGGGTTATATGGGCAATACACCCAATGTATGGGAAGGCGTGCCAGCCGATGTTTTGCAAAAATATGGTTTGTCTTATGACTAAATATTGCTTGAATTTCAGAATTCTGGAGGATTTACTGAAATTTAAAATTCACTACCCCTCAGTATATCGGCTCGTTTTGAAACATTTGGCTAAAAAAAACGAAAAAAGGACAGCTTTAAGTCGGGTGAGTTTAATGTTCATTATTAATTTTGCCGTAGAATTCGACTTAACTCATTGATTATCAAATATAAAACTTGACGCAAGTTGTAGTATAAATGACAACCGTTCAACTGTCCCTAACGAACATATTGATTTCAACATGAACCGATTATTAGGCATATTATTTTTAATAATGCTCTGTGTGCCCATTTGGGCGCAACAAGCCGCTGCAGCGCTTGAACGAACCGCGCAACAAACATCGGACCGCCGTGAGGCAATGTCCTTGTATTATCAGTCTGCTGAAAAATACTTACCGTCGAATCCTGCGAAAGCATCTTTGGTAGCACATCAAGCCTATTTGTTGGCGATTGACATTAAAGACAACGCGACAGCGGCACGTGCAGCTTTTATGAATGCCGATGGTTATGCACGACAGAATAAATATGCCGATGCCAAATTCCGTTATGGTCGGGGCAAAGATGCCGCTATGGATGCCAAAGACATCGAATTTGCGATAAAATGCCTTGAAAAAATGGCTTCTATGGCTCGTTACGAGGGCGCAACCCAAGAGAGTGAAGCCTACAAACTGCAAGCCATGAACCTCCGTAAGCGACTTGCAGAAGGTGGTGCATCGGCTGTTACAAAGGCTGATAATGCGCCTGCGCCTACTGATAATCGTTCGTCGCCAGCCAATCAATCGGAATTGAATTCTGTCAAAGAGCAATATCGGGCATGGTATGAAAATCAAATGCAATTACGCAGAAAATTAGAAAGTGATGTCTCGTTATTGAATGGAGAACGTGAGGCACTTAATGCCAATATGGTTGAATTGCGTAAAAAAGAGCAAGAACTTTCAGTATTTTCACAACAAGCCCAACAAACAATTGAGCAACAAAAAGGCGTTTTGTCAACGGTTTCGATGCAAAAAGATGAACTTGACCGCATAGCTGTGCGCAAGCAAAAACTTTTGGAAGCCATGAAAAGTGGTCGTTCGCTGGACTCCATCGCTTATGCTCAAGAGCGTCAAGAGCAAGAATATTTACTGCAATCAGCGAAAAACTTTAGAAATGTGTTGTTGCTTGTTTTGGGTTTTGCCCTTGTCATTGTGGGTCTCATTTATCGTCGTTTCCTTGAAAACAAGAAGCAACAGAAGCTTTTACAAGAGAAAAACCATCAAATCGAGGACGAAAAACAACGGAGCGATGAATTGTTGTTAAACATATTACCTGCCGCCATTGCCAACGAACTCAAAACAAATGGCAAAGCCAAAGCACGGCGTTATGAGGTCGCTTCTGTACTATTTGTTGATTTTTATAGTTTTACTAAAATATCGGAGCAACTGTCGCCAGAGGAATTGGTTGACGAACTCGATACTTATTTTAAAGCCTTTGATTTCATCATTGGGCAATACAAATTAGAAAAAATTAAAACAATTGGCGATGCCTACATGGTTGCTTCTGGTTTGAGTGACCGCATCACAAGCCCCCTCAGTATCGTAAAGGCTGCGCTCGAAATGCAGGAGTTTTTGAGCGATATGCGCTACGAAAAGTTGAAAGAAAACAAGCCTTTTTTTGAAGCACGTATGGGTATTCATTTAGGTCCTGTGGTTGCAGGAGTCGTAGGTGTCAAAAAATTTGCTTACGATATTTGGGGCGATACGGTCAATACGGCTGCACGCATGCAAGAGGCTTGCGAACCCGGACATATCAATGTATCGGAACAAGTGTATAATGAAATTCGCTATTCTTTTAACTGTCACTATCGCGGAAAATTCCACGCAAAAAATAAAGGCGATATTGATATGTTTTACGTGCAAAGTGTGTTAAAATAAATCGACTTCTTTTTCTCTTGAAAAAGCCTCCTGTGTTGAGCTATTGCTTGTGTAACAGGAGGCTTTTTGATTTAAAATCACTCTATCAAAGATTAGAGTAAAAGTCAACTCAACAGAACTTTTAAAAAATTTTATTCCGAATTATCCCTCCATTACTGATTTTTTATTTGTTTTGCACAAAGGCTACGGCTAAAATTTATTAATAGTTATAGATAAAGTTATCTTTGCCGCTTTATAATGAAATTGAAAAATCAAGGACTTACCATGCTAAATATTATACTCTTTGGACCTCCAGGTTCAGGTAAAGGTACACAAGCCGTTAAATTGATTGACAAATACAATCTTTTACACATCTCCACGGGCGATATGTTCCGCTATGAATTATCTCACAATACCGAACTCGGTCAATTGGCACGTAGCTATATGGAAAAAGGGCAACTCGTACCAGATAGCGTTACGATTTCGATGCTACAAAAACGTGTTGAAGAAAATCCTAATGTAAAAGGCTTTATTTTCGACGGTTTTCCAAGGACACCGACACAGGCAGAAGCCTTAGATTCATTCCTTGCGGCACGCGGCGAGAGTATCACCGGCTTAATTGAACTCGTTGTCAATGAAGATGAGATTGTGAAGCGGATTTTACTGAGGGGGTCTTCTTCGGGTCGTGCAGACGACAACGATGAGGCAATTATCCGCAATCGTTTCACGGTTTATCGCAACGAAACAACACCTGTTGGCGAGCATTATGCTGCTTTGGAAAAAGCGCAAAAGGTTGAAGGTGTAGGTACTATAAATGAGATTTTTGATAAACTTTGTGGCGCAGTTGATGGTTTGACGGCTAAAGTCTGAACCACATTGTCTATTTAGTTTTTCTAAATATAAAGGCGTTGTAAAGGTACTTGAAGGAATTAATTTCTCTCAATGCTGTTTACAACGCCTTCCTTGTTTTGTAAAACAATATTTTGCATCTTATTTTTTTTATTAAAAATAGGCGCAGAAGTTCTTTTTTAAATAGAAACCTTTTACATTTGCAGCCGATTTACAAAAGTGTAATAAAAGAAGGTGCTGTTTTTGAATAAATCTATTGAAAATCATTGATTTACACCTTAAAACAGCTTTAGTTTCTTCTTAAATTGAAATCATCATAAGTCAATCATTATTATTTGTTATTGCTAAAATCTTTGACAAATAGTGGGAATGGACTTATGACTACACACTATGCGGGTGTGGCGAAATTGGTAGACGTACCAGACTTAGGATCTGGCGCCGTGAGGCATGGGGGTTCGAGTCCCTCCACCCGTACTCTTCAAAATAGATAAAACGATGGATTAAGTTCAAGATCAACACAACCCACTTACCTTCAATACTTTACACTTGATTCATCGAAACACTGTATCTATATTCATTTTTCATTTTTAATATTAATACTACAAATGTCCAACGTTGTCAGAACTGATATTGATGCGCTCAATGCCGTACTAACGGTCAATCTTACCAAAGACGAATATCTTACGAAAGTCAATAAAGAAATCAAACGTTATTCACAAAAGATGCAAAGACCGGGTTTCCGTCCAGGAAAAACGCCGACATCGCTTGTGAAAAGAATGTATGGCGATTCTTTTATCGTTGAAACGATACAGGAGATGATGAGCCAAAAATTGAGCGATTATCTTCAAGAAAACAAACCTGATATTTTTGGTCAACCAGTTATGTCTGAAACACAAGCGGACACAGGTTTTGACCCTAAAAATCCACAAGACATCTCTTTTACTTTCGATATTGGTATAGTACCTGATTTTGAGGTTCAAGGTTTAGATGGTGTGTCTTACGAACGTTATTTAGTCAACGTTAGTGAAGATAAAATTGATGCTGAAATCGAAAACATGCGCAAACGCAGTGGCGAGGAAAGCGAAATAGACACGCAAATCGAAGCCAACGATATGATTACCTTGCACGTCAAAGAGCAAGGCGGCACATTAGAAAAAGAAGACCTTTTGCTTTCTGTAAACTGGTTGACAGAAGAAATGAAAGAAGTTTTCATGACTCAAAAACGTGGCGACAGCTTGACCGTCAATATTTTTCAATTAGAAAAAGAAACGACCCCTCAGTATGTCCGCAAATATTTCTTAGGATTAGAGGATTCAGACGAGCGTGAAATCAATGAAAACTTTGATGTAAAAATCAAATTTGTCAAACGTCAAGTACCTGGGGCTCTTGATCAAGCGTTTTTTGATAAAAATTTTGGCGAAGGCGTTGTGACAAGCGAAGCAGAGATGCGTGATACGATTCGTCGTGGTTTAAGTATGAATTTTAACGGACAAGCCGACGCGCTGATGCTCCGCGACATACAAGATGGACTGATTGCAGCTAACCCGATGGATTTGCCAGATGCATTTTTAAAGAGGTGGCTTAGAACTCAAAACGAAAAAAATACAGAAGACACAGTTGAACAAGGCTTCGAAGGCTTTGCTCAAAACCTACGTTGGACACTCATTCGCTCAAAAATCGCTAAATCTTCAGATGTCACTGTTTCAGATGAAGACTTGAAAGCGTTTTATCGCAACCGCATCCGTGGCTACTTAGGTGGTCAATTAGGCGGCGGTGCAAGTGCCGATGAATTGATTGAGAGCCTTGTTGAACGTGCTTTTCAAGATGAAAAACAACAGTCAGACCTTTACGAAGAGGTTTTGACAGAAAAGACTTTCGAAGCGATGAAAGCTCGTGTTGCTATTGTTGACAAGCCTATTGGAGAAGAAGAATTCAACTCTATCATGGCAGCAGCACAATACGAAGCAGCAAAAGCGCGCGGCGAAATCAAGGAAGACGAAGCGTCTGATGGGATTGAAACCGTAGAAATTGAAGAAATCGAAGCGGAAGAAGTCTAAAATTACTGAGGGGTCTTTATTTCAAACTTTTGGTTTTTAATTTTGTTACTTTGTTACAAGATTAAAAATCAGTACTTGAAGTAGAGACCCCTCACTATTTTTAGTGCTTTTTACAATTTTTTTTAAACTGATTCGTCAAATGGAACAGTTTTATGTTTAAGAGAAATCAAAAACTTACCCAACTAAAAAAATCCATTTTTCAAAAACACATTTAAAAAAGAATAGACAATGATTCCTAAAGATGAATTTAAGAAATACGCCGTCAAGCATTTGGGCATGAGTTCGATGCACCTCGACAAATATGCGCAAAGAGGTATGATTGGTGTGCCTGATGTTACAGCATTTACCCCTGCCGTCATAGAAGAACGTCAACTCAACGTCGCTCAAATGGACGTTTTCAGCCGTTTGATGATGGACAGAATTATCTTCATGGGTGTTCCTGTTGACGATTATGTAGCGAATGTGATTCAAGCGCAATTGCTTTTCCTAGAAAGTACAGATCCTAAGCGTGATGTTCAAATGTTCATTAATTCGCCAGGCGGTTCAGTTATTGACGGTTTGGGCATTTATGACACCATGCAATATGTTGCGCCTGATGTTGCGACGATTTGTACGGGTTTAGCGGCTTCAATGGGTGCTGTCCTATTGGCAGCAGGTGAAAAAGGCAAACGTTCGTGCTTGACACACAGCCACATTATGATTCACCAACCTCTCGGCGGTACACGCGGACAGGTGACAGATATTGAAATCAATTACAAATTGATTAAAAGAATGCAAAAAAGCCTTTATGATGTACTCGTTGCGCACACAGGTCAGAATTACGAAACAATTGAAAAAGATTGCGAACGTGACAACTGGATGAGTGGCGAAGAAGCAAAGGCTTATGGCTTGATTGATGAAGTTTTGAGCCGTAAAGTCTAATTTCACAAGATTAAGAGCAAAAAGCTAAGGTCGAATACTGAGATAATTCACTTGGTTCAACCTTAAAGTAACACAATTAGACATGAGTCAACCCAAATTTTGCAACAGCGAAATTCAGGTTGATTCATGTCTTTTTTTATTTTATCATTCTGTTAAGCCCAAAAGAAGCATTTCGACATCATCGAAATACCCCCCTCAGTATTTTGCATAAAAAAGCAGTCCAAGATGTTGTTACGTCTTGGACTGCTTTTTTATGCTCCTGTTCTAAAGCCAGTGCGCTGTCAAGACATTAATCATCCAATAGTGCTATCCTCAATACTGTTTGGCGAGACTCAGATTTCAGATGGACAAAGTACAAACCACTTGCCCAATGCCTCCGGTGAATGGTATAATGATGTTCATTTCTCAAATCAGCTGCCTCCATGACTTGACCAAAAGCGTTGATAATTTCTAAAGTGATCCGTTGACCAAAGCGGGTGTCAATATCAAGCACCCCCTCAGTATAAATGGGGTTGGGCAACACTTTTGCAAAGAGTTGACTGTCAATAAATTGAATGCCCGTTAATCGCGCTTCTAATTTGAATCTAAGATTTAAATATTAATCGTTTTATTTTATTAAAAAAATACATATACCTCTTGACAGGTATTGATTAATGAAATAACTTTGTTTTTACAATGAGACAATAAGATTACACGCTTTTCAACACCTCAACAAAGAAAATTATTTATTCAATCAAAATGAAAATGAAATGGATACGCCTTTCAGTCCGCACGACCCCTTCAACTTTGAAGCAAGTGCCTTTCAAAATTTTATTACACAAATGGTTTCAATGGCTACCGTCATTCCCAATCCACCACCCGTCACGAACGCAGAACTCAAACAACGGGCGCGGATGGGTGACAAAAGGCTCAAAGAAGCAGAAGATGAATTAGCCGTTTTCCAATCATTCAATTCCTTTTTAACGAATGAATTGAGTGTGTCTTTGATGGAAAACATGATGACCTGCTACAAACAGTCAGATGCGATTGACAAAAATGCCGCAAAATTGGTGGAAAAAAGTTGGGCGCATGGCGATGTCGCAGGCGTGCAGTTGTTGATTATTTTGTCCCTCGCTGAACAATTGGCACGTGTACTCGCTAAAAGTGGCAACAAAGATGCGATTGCAGCCGTCAATGCGCTGGACAATTTGAAGCGTAATCGGGGCGGCGGTGCCAGTGCCGCCAAAGGTGCGAACGACCATCCTGCACCGACTAAGTGATATGGATTTTGAGATATGTGACCACTTACTGTTCAGTAGGTGGTCACTTTTGTTTGCGGCAGTCCCTGTCGTTATTTGATTGTATGACCTTTGTACAACATCGTAGTGTCTTTTTAAACAAAGGCAATTTGCAACAATATAGAGTAAGTCACTTATATTAATGACGTTATTTGCAACAATATAGAGTAAAGTACTTGCTTTAACGAGGTTATTTGCAAGAATATAGAGTAAAGTACTTATAAAATAAACAGGGTCAGTCAAAATAGTTAGCAAAAGTGATTAAATAAATTCTACTCTATTTTTAGGAATATCATAACCAGATACAGGCTTCTATTGCCTCCATCTTTAGATGGAGAAAATAGAATCAATATTTTTTCTCCATCTAAAGATGGAGGCAATGGAGACCTGTATGATGTAGTTATCGCTCGAAATACTGAGGGGGGTAGTACAGTACTACATCATCGCTCCTCTGCTTCTCAAAAACCTGCTTAACATAGGGAATTTGTATAGCACCAAAAAAAAGAGGTAAGCTAAATGCTTACCTCTTCACTAAATTATTCAAAAATGTATGTGTATCAAAAAAATACGCATATTCAAAGCGTGATTTAGAAAGAATACCGCACGCCCAATTGTCCTTGCGAACGTGAAATGAACTGGTCAACAGAATAAGTAGCAGTTGGTTTTGTGAATGTGAAAGTTGGGTCGCCATTTGCTACTTTGGCTGAACCAACTGACAAGCCTGTAAACACGGAACTGTTTTGCGTATTCGGTACAAAATAAGCAATGCCCCAGTTTTTGTTGAGCAAGTTTGAGAAGTTGATGATATCCAAAGTGATTTGAATGGTATGTTTCATATTGCCCACACCGAAAGTATAGTCATGCATCAAACGCAAGTCCAATTGATTGTTCCAAGGCGTTCTCGCACCGTTGCGTTCTGTAAATTTGCCTTTGCGACTGCTCAAATAGCTGTCGCTGTTCACAAAATCAGAGAAGTTTTGCGCTTGTTGAGTTGCTGTTTCCGTCACAAGACCCGTCGCATCTTTTTTATCTGCAAAAGTCAATTGTCCAGTTGTTGCAGGAATAAACGCCAAATCAACTTGTTGACCATTGCCTGTTAATGAGTTACTGCCGATGACCCACGTAAATGGTGAACCCGATTGTGCTGTACCAATCAAAGATGCATACGTCGTGTGGTGGTTGTTCCACTCTTTTTTATACATTGCAGAACCGACGATACGGTGGCGAATATCAAAATTAGAGTTCGTTAAAGTCGGACTATTAGGGTTTAAAGCTTGGTTCAATTGCCAGCCTGATTCTGGTGAATTGCGGATACCATTCAAAATGTCTTTTGATTGACCATAATTATAAGCTGCCATTAAGTCCAAACCAAAATCATACGTTTTTGACATTTGCGCTGTCAACTGATAACGATACCCTTCATTCGTGTTGCTCATTAAGTAAATCGCAGAAAAATCATTGCTCACACGCTTATTGACATTCGGACCACTGTTGAGGTAAATCGGTTGTTCTTTGTTGACATCATAGCTGTAATATTTGACTGAATCACGCAGATTGATTTGTTGAATCTTCACGTCTTTCAAAGTCTTCGTGTACATAGCTTCAAGCGTCAGTTTGTAACCGTTGCCCAATCTGAAATCAGCAGCAAGGTTGCTGCGCCACATTTTAGGCATTTGAAAATTTTTGTCAATGATGTCTAACTCTCCACGATTCGGTTGTTTCAAAACAGTGGAATTAAAATTCGCAAACTGCGTTGGGTCAGTCGGGATGTTAATGACGTTCTTATTGCTGTTTGTATAATCAAAAGCACCAAAAGAAACACCGTTGTTGACATAAGCATAACCCAACCAAGCAAAAGGAATACGTCCTGTAAAGACACCACTCCCCCCCCTCAGTATTATTTTGCCATCACCCGTTGCATCGTAGTTAAAGCCGAAGCGTGGTGAAATTGTGCCTTTGCCAAACAAGGTATTTGTTTGTGATGATACACGATTTTCATACGAGTAAGTCGTGCCATAACCAGCAGGTTGGTTAGGAAAAGCAGTTTCTGTTGAACCAATAACAGCCGCCGCAGGACGTGACACAAGGTCGTAACGAATACCATAAGTCAACTTCAAGCGGTCAGTCACGCGCCAATCATCTTGACCATAGAAACTCATCATACCA
Organism: Saprospiraceae bacterium; assembly: GCA_043721685.1. Lineage (GTDB taxonomy): Bacteria > Bacteroidota > Bacteroidia > Chitinophagales > Saprospiraceae > JAAFJT01. The sequence goes on from JAYSQG010000468.1 coordinate 9,952, forward strand.
ATATTGTAAGTCGCAGGTGTATTAGCCAAGTTATAAGCCTGTGAGTTGTCCGCCAAATTATAAATAGCCCGAATTCGTGCAGGTTTGTTGGCAAAAAAGTCATCTAAGGAGTTGTAATCAATCCGACCATTCCAAGAGTTGATAAAATCGTACTTGATATTGTAGAATTCGTTGTGTGTGCCTAAGGTGAAGTTGTGTTTACCAACGAAAATCTTGAAGTTATCGGTCAATTCAAATGTTTTTTGACCCATATTGAAAATACTTGCTTCGCGGTTACTGCCTAAAAGAATTCTGCCACCACCGTTGACATTGTTGATTTGAATATTAGGGAAAGTAGCACCTGTTGGTGTCCGAACATCAGAAATAGCCGTATAGCCAGCAATTAAACTATTGCTCAAACTGTTGTTGAAACGGCTTTTTAACTCTGCAACTGTGCTATTGTTCTTGTTCTTTTGAATAAAATCGTAGTTACCGAATTGAAATTCATTAGAAGAACGTTCCAAGTTGCTAGCTTCTGATATAATGGTGTTGTTTCTCAACGACAATTGATGTTTGCCGTTGATATTCCAATCCATACGGTTAAAAAACTTGACACTTTTTGAGTAAATATTGTACGCACCCGTCGCACCTGCATCAAATTTACCATTCGGATTGAGGGTTGAAGTCGGATTAAAAGTGGCACTATTCAAACTATCTGTGATGCGTTGTGCAATTCCAGTGGTCATAAAATAATTGGTTGCACCTGCGGGATAGAACTGAGGGGTCACGTTGCGCGTGATTTCTTCATTGGTAAAGAAGAACAGTTTATTCTTGATGATAGGTAAACCTAAGCGAAAACCAGACTGATAGTCGTGGTAAGCATTGTCAATTTTACCATCATTGACTTTGTCTGCGCCTTTATAATTGCCTGTTAAAGCGGCATTGCGACCAAAGTTATAAAGGGAAAATTGTACATCATTCGTTCCGCTTCTTGAAACGGCATTGACACTGCCACCTGTAAAGTTACCCAAGGTGACATCATAAGGTGCAATCTGAACTTGTACTTCTTGAATGGCATCCAAGCTAAAAGAATTCGTCCGTGTTGAACTACCCGGTTGATTAGCCGTGCCACTCATGCCACCCAATGAAGGACTGAAACCAATCGCATCATTGTTGACAGCACCATCCAACGTGATATTGTTATAACGGAAGCTCGTGCCTGCAAAAGAGTTGTTACTTGACTGAGGGGTCAGCTTTGTAAAGTCAGAAAAACTGCGGCTGAGTGTGGGTAATGCACCCAATTGTTTCTTTCCGACATTTGTACCTGCACCTGTCTTACTTTGGTCAGCAAAATTGCTGGCAGAAACGACAAGTTCTTGCAAAGTCACGTCTCCTTCGTTGAGAACGAAGTCCATTTTCTGTGTTTCACCGAGCTTTAAGTAAAGATTTTTGTGCTCTTGTGTTTGAAAACCGACAAAAGTGATGGTTGCTGTGTAAGGACCACCTGGTGTCATGTTGTTGACGTTGTAAATACCGTCGTCGTTTGAAGTTGCACCATAATGTGTACCTGTGGGGACATGAACCCACACGATTGTAGCACCAGGCAATGCTTCTTTTTTGACATCAACCAGTTTACCAGAGACGGCACTTGTTGTCGTTTGAGAGCATAGAGAGATTGTTGTTACCAAAGTAACGACGAGGAGAAGAACATACTTTTTCATTATTAAAGTAAAGTTTT
>JAYSQG010000469.1:0-16453 GCA_043721685.1 Saprospiraceae bacterium
CCCTCCGTTAAGTTGACGACATTATACTCGAAGTTGTCCCGTCAATGTTCAACCCTAAAACGACACTTGAACACCCATTACATAAGATTTAGGAATAGGATAAGCTCCACCATAGACACCACTGATTGAGCCGCCTGAAACGGGTGCTTCAGGTGTTGGTCCTGTGAATTTGGTCAGATATGCTAAATTATTGCCACTGACATAGACCCTCAACTGCGAAACGTATTTTGTTTTTGCCAAAAGACTTTTTGGAAAATCATAAGACAAGGTCACTTCTCTGCTTGCCAAATAATCGCCTTTTTCATAAAACCGCGAATTATTACTGTTCAAATTGGCAGAACCATTGTTGTTGCGGGTATAGTTTTTCTTACCATTTGGTGCAGCCACTTGGTCAGCATAATAAACACGCGGTATGTCAGAATCTGGATTTGTTGGTGACCAAGACTGTTTCATCAAATCAATATAGTTGAATGTACCTTGGAAATTGCCCATTGTACGCGCCACAAAGTCATTGTAAATGGTATGTCATACGGCAAATTCAAAACGGGAATAAAGAGAGAAACCTTTATAGGAAGCGTTTAAAGAAAAACCGCCCGTCCATTTTGGAAAAATATTCCCTATCCTCACTTGGTCTCTTGAGTCAATGGTATCATTTTTATCTATGTCTGACCAATTGACATCGCCTAAAGAAATTTTATTGTTACCGGGCCTGTTTGCACCACCAATGAGTGCAACCGCATCCCATCTATTGGCAAGAGACTCCAGTTCAGATGTGTTTTTAACAATAGAAAGTTGTTTGAAAGCATAAATGTCGCCCAAAGATTGACCTTCTTGTAAACCTCCGACCCATATCACTTTTCCAGTTGTTGGGTCAAAAACTTGCAAACCACCTTGACGATTGTTGTCATTGCCATTGGTAGGCAATTGAAGTATTTTGTTTTTTACAAAAGAAGCATTCGCTCCAATGTCTATTTTTCAAACCATTGGGCTTATTGAAAACAGTGGCATTGACAGCCATTTCATACCCTTTGTTTTGATAAGTGCCGAGATTGGTTCTTAAAGAATTAAAACCTGTATAACCTGGAAGAGCCAAATTGGTCAATAAATCGCTGGTAATTCTGTCATAATAATCAAAAAGCACCGTTATTTTGTTATTAAACAAGCCCAAATCTAAGCCTGCATCGGTTGTTTTACTTTTTTCCCAGCGCAAATCGTTGTTGATGATGCCCGTATTTAAAAACGTTGCCGCACCATTGTATAGACCCGCAGAACCATAACCGCCTTGTACTTCATAACGACCCAAACCCGCTACGTTGCCATTTTGACCGTAGCTGATACGGGGTTTGAAAGTTGAAATAATATTCGCTAATTTACTGTTTTGGAAAAAGGGCTCTTTATGTATATTCCAACCTGCACTCATGCCAGGGAATAAACCAAATCTGTTTGCTTCCGCAAGACTTGACACACCGTCACGCCTGAACACAAGCGTCAACAAAAATCTATTATCATAATCGTAGTTGAAACGCCCGAAAGTTGAAGCAATGGCATATTCCGATTTGCTTGAAAAATTTGAACCCGCCGCAAAAGTTGTCGCTGCGTTCACTGTACCAATATCATCTGTTGGTGCATTCGAACCTGAAACCTGTAAGTCATAAGCCTTTGTGCCATAATACTCTGCACCCAACATGAGTTCTGTGTTATGCACTTTGTTGAAGGTTTTTGAATAATCAGCAATCACATTATATTGTTGCTGAAATGAGCGTCCAAAAGAAGAAAATGAAGGACGGCTTGTATTGCTATAGTTTTGTGGGTTCCTAAAAATATTGGTATAAAGCTGCGTTGCTCTTGTAAAAGACTCGTCAATACCCTCAAATAAATAGCCCGCAGCCGTACCTTTAACAAAAAGACCGGGTAGTATATCCCACTTAACGGAAGCGTTGGCAGTGATTCTATTGACTTCATTGCGTCTATCTGTTTTGTTCAACCAATAGAGTGGATTGCCATCTGTGTTGCCATTGCCAGGGTTGGGTATCGTTTTTGCTGCATCAATCCAGGGGTTGAAAGTAGGCCAAATGTTTAAGTTTCTGTAAATTGTATTGACTTCCGAACCTAAAGTACCTAACTGCGAAGACGTTGAAAACGTTGCGCCTGTTGTCACCTCTACATTCGGTTTTACCCTATAAGAACCATTAATATCGCCTGAAAAGCGTTTGTAATCAGAGCCTACAATGACTCCTTTTTCTTTGTAATAGTCAAAACTGGCAAAGTATTTACCTTTTTCATTGCCACCCATAAAATTGATATAATGGTCATCGGTGCGGGTGTCTCTAAATATAAGGTCTTCAATTTCGCCACCATGGTCTTTAAAAATGATTGGACCACCGCCATAAGGGTCTGAAACCGTATCCCAACCACTGCTTAAAAGATTGGCATTTGCAGTATAACGACGAATATCAAAAGAAGATACATTAGCAGTATCTGTCAATAAACCAAAACCTCTACGTGTTTCAACGGCAGCTGCTGAAACTTGTGAATTTAAATTGCCTTGCCGCGTATAAGTGATAAAGTCCTTGGCATTCAAATACTTATAGCCCTCACGTCTTCTATTCAAGCCATTGGTATATTTATATGAGATTTGCGAAGTGCCGATTTTACCTTGTTTTGTCGTAATCAAAATAACCCCATTATTGGCACGCGCACCATAGATAGCCGTAGAAGCGGCGTCTTTCAATAGCTCAATAGATGCAATATCTTCCGATGAAATATCATTGTAGGCTCTGATAATGCCATCAACCACAATGAGCGGCGCTCCTGGACTATTGATAGAAGCACCCCCCCTCAGTAAAATAAGCGGCGTAGCACCCGGTGAGCCTGAAGCATTAACCACTTGCAAGCCTGGCAGTGTGCCTTGCAAAGCACTACCGATATTGGCTCGTGGCGTATTGGCTAAAACATCTTGGTCTAATTTGGCAATCGAACTCGTCACTTTCTGCCTTGATTGTGTGCCGTAGCCGACGACAACAAGTTCATCTAAATTACCCGCCATTTTCATTTTTACCATGATAGGTGATGGGCTATTTGCGTTGACCTCCAAAGAGGCATAACCGACAAAACTGCAAACCAAAGTCGTTGCGTCTTGCGGTATTTTTAAATTGAAACTGCCATCCGCAGCTGAAATAGTGCCGTTTGATGTGCCTTTGATAACGACAGAAACAAACTCCATAGGATTGCCCGCTTCATCTGTAATCGTACCACTGATGTTTTTATCTTGAGCGTAAACTTGTTGTGTGAGTAAAGTCAAAACCAACAGAGTTAGCCGATAAAGTACCTTTTTCATCATTATTTGGTGTATTTAGTTTTAAGAAAAATTATTTATTATGTCATACATAATGCAAAATTGGAACGCATATTTTTCTCTACCAAATTATTTCGTGATTATTTTTAAAAAAGATGTGTTTTTGATTTTTGCTAAACCCGTGAGCATTTGGGCGTTTTTTAATAGAAGAACCGTATATAATAAGTTGAGGGACTTATTTTGACGATTAGAAGTAAGTGTTTAGGGAAATTGAATGCAGTTTTAACTCAGCATGAAAACACTTACCGTAATTGGTTACAAAGAAATACTGAGGGGGGTAGATATTTATAGTCGTTTTATTGAAACTTATAGCATTTAGAACACCTTTCCAAAAGCGGGCAAAAACTCTTGGAAAGGAGATTGTTTAGTTTAATTTGCCACAATTTTATCCGTCGTCTTGCCATGACATAAGGCACAACCGCCGCCACCTAAGGCAATGGGGGTTGACATGTATGTTTTAGTTCCTGTTTTACTGACCACTCCAGGATAATAACCGACCATACTTTCAGATGTATAAAAACTACCACTTGTATTAACGGGTACAGTCGCTTTGAGTGAACCTTTGCCATTGGCAGCCGAATAGAATTGAATGGTTGATGAGGGTGCAATATAACCCGTTTTGTCATAGACTGTACCACCGATGGAAAAACAGCCATCGCCTTGACCACCGGGTACATGGCATGAAAGGCAATCTTTTCCTGCGTTATGACTTTTACCTGTTGCTTGGCTGGTTCTTTTTTCAGTACCGCAGTCAAAAGTATGTTGGCAACTTGTAATAATATACGCTTCGGCAATGAAAGTAAATACTAATATAACGAATGATGTTTGTTTCATAATTTTAGTTTTCTTAAATGAATAAAGAGACAATTGCAAGAAAGTAAAAAGAAGTTAAGACCTCGATTTTTTAGTCCTAACGTCTTTGTTATCAACATATTAACGATTCAGAAAACTACTTTTTCTTATTGGTTGCGGTTTCATACATCGTAAACACACGCGACACATTGAAGCCAAAGCGCACGGCGTTTTTGCCCCAGTTTTTTTCAGTTTGTGTGATATAACTGTATTCAGACATCGAATTAGAGTTCGTAAAATGCAATTGGAAAACGTGTCCACCTGTTTCAATATCAACACCGATTGACAATGAATTTTTATACCCATCGCCCAATTGATTAGGCAAAACATAGATATATTCTGCATTAAAAGTCGTTCGACGATTGATACGCACCCTGCCGCCAATGCCCATAGCATAAACCGTATTTTTTTCACCTTTCGTTAAAACTAAATTGCGATGAACAACTGTTGGTGCAAGTTCTAAGGTGAAAACATCATTGAATTTACGACCAATTAGTATCTGATTGGTGTAAAAAAGACGTGACGAAAAGTAGTTTTCCCGGGTATTATCCGCCCATTTTTGCGTTTCGACAGCCATACCCGTAATCAAAGAAAGAGTTATGGGCATATTGACTTTTCCCTTACTTTGGCGCAAAAGTCGGTATTTGACGAAACCATCTAGTGCTTTTTTGACGCTGTTGCGATTAAATCCAACCGTCAAATCATTCGTTATACCATAGTCAAAACCAATACGTTGTGTGGACTGATCCATACCAAAAAGGTCGTAAATACCTTCATCAATGACCCCAAAGCGGTGCGAAATTTTCATATCCAAAACGCCTTCTGCTGTGTTTTCAAGGGAGTGCATATTGATGATGCGATTGGTCTTGAAGCTGTATTTGGCGTATTCGGTTGTCTTTTCGTCACTGCCAAGTTCGTCGAGTAAACTGCTTTGAGCGAAGCCAATTTGAGCAAAAATACTGAGGGGTATGACTAAGATTTGTAGAAGTCTAATTTTCATTCGCGCGTTTGATTTATTAATTAAAAGTATTTTATTTTTGAATGATAAAACTTGCGCCAAGTTTTAAGCTCGGCGCAAGTTATATTGATTAAAGTATTGATAATCAATTATTTGTTTAATGATTGCAATGCGCAATTGATGTCAATTTTTGCTTCTTTCGCAATTTTATCACGAACAGCCGATGGTATGGAGATGTTAAAATCAGACATTGAAACCTTGAAAGCTGCTTTTGCATTTGTGATTGCTCCACCTTTAACAGTCAAATTACCATTCGCTTCAACTGGTTTTGTAACGCCATGCATCGTTAAATTACCTTTAACTGTCACTGGATAATTGCCATCTTTTTTCAAATTGACGGTATTGAAATTGGCGATAGAACCCGCAAAAACGGCTTTTGGAAACTTGCCTGACTCCATATAGTTTTCGTTAAAATGTTCTTCCATCAAGGCTTTTTCAAAATGGAAACCTTTAACTAATACGGCTGCTTCCAATTTGCCCGATGCAGCATCAATGACCACTGTTCCTTTATTGGTTTTGCCTTCAATTTTTTCAAGCGGACTGTTGGCATCAAAAGAGACATCTGCATCTTTTGTATAAAATTTTTGAGCCGAAACGCTCATAGTCATCATTAGGGCGATAAAGCCAAACATTACTTTTTTCATTGTGAATTACTTTTTAATTTGATTGTTTTTTAAAAATGTGAATCTTACCAGACACGAATTTCTCAAATTGAAGTTTAATTTTAAAATATTGTTAATCAACAACTTAATTCTTTAAGACGATGATTTCACATATTGAAACACCCCCCTCAGTAACTTTCACTTAACTTTAACGGAATTCGCTCATTTATTCACCACAACACAACGGTCAATGACGACATCACTCAATTTGCCTGTGCAAAGTCCTTTCAATTTGACCTCGTCTCCGACTTTAAAATCCGTATGTGGGTGTTCTGTAAAACGGTCAAGGACGCAACTGACACCGTTGATCGGGTCGCCTGTATCGAGTGCTATGGTGATGCCCGAAGTATCATTTTTTACATCATCTATTTTGCCAGATATTTGGACGACGATGGTTTTTCCATCTCTCCCCACGTACTTTTTCATGGCTTCGCCTTCGTCTTTGTCAAATTCAGCGACAATGTCAGTTGCAGTGGTAATAAAATCAGGTTTGCCAATGGTTTCATGTGGTTTGTTCCACATATAATAGCCGATACCACCGCCAATAACAGCAGCGATTAGACCAAATTGAAGAATTCTTTTTAACATAGTTCGTTGATTTTTATTATTCCATATTTCAATGTTTGGTAACATGGAATTTTGAAATTAATTATTTAGCATTCCAGCATTTATCCATGATTCTATTTTAGATATATCACAAGTCGCTAACTTATTGCTGCCTTTTGGCATGGCTGAAAAGCCCGAAGTGTGTTTGATGGAACCAATAAAAAAGTCTTTATTGCTTGTGATGTAGGATTTGATGGTCGCATAGCCACTTAAATTAGCACCTGCAGAGGCGGTTGCTGCATTGTGACATCCAGATGTGGCACATTGGGCAGCCATAATTGGTAAAACATTTGTTGTAAACTTACCTGCTGTTGAGTCACACGAAGAAGAAGAAGAAATACCGTAGAGTCCTTCTTCACTATCATAATAGCAACTTTGAATACCTGTTGATAAGAGAATACAGCCCAGAATAGTTATTGTGATAAAAAAGGTTTTTTTCATAAAATAGAAAATTGCTGTTATTGAAATTTATAAATTATTGATTGTTAATTAGTTATTTAATGCACCTCGTTTTATCCATGAATCAATTTTTGCCAATTCACAGGCAGACAGTTTTGAACCTTTTGGCATAGCTGAAAAACTGCCAGATTGAATGATGCTGCCCCAAAATGCGCCTGAAGCCACTGATGCTTTGATTTCAGTATAATTTGTCAACTTGATTCCACCTCCTGCGCCTGTGTCTGTGTGACAGCCCTGACATTGATTTTGAACGATAGGTTGCACAAAAGTAGCAAACTTTGCGCCACCTATTGTATCACATTTGCCAAAATTGGGATTGCAACTCAGGTTTTTTGCCCCTTGGTTTATCCATTTTGCAATAATATCTTTTTGCGCTTGTGATACTGTAATGCCATAACCAGACGGCGGCATACTACCATTGATAATTACCGTATAAAGTTTACTATTGCTTGCTTTTCCAGCCGAAATGCCTTTGCGTATCACATTGGCGTAGTCCGTCAATTGATACCCATCTTCGTGGGTAATGGCATCATGGCAACCACTGCGTGCGCAGGCGGAGACAAAAATAGGTAACACATCATATTGAAAATAAACAGAATCTGCGCTGCATTTCCAGCCCGTAGAATCGCCTTTATCAATGATTGTTGTGATTGTCGTTGTGTCTTTCAAAACTGGAGTCGGCGTAATTGAAGGTTCATGTTTACAACCTATTGTTGTAATAATAATTGTAGAGATTAATGTTAGGCAAATGAAAATGAGTCGTTTCATAAGAAAGTAAGATGAATTTTAAGCAAGAATAAATTTTAGAAAACTATTTGTCTATATAACTTAACAAATTCAGATTGATATTTTTTAAATTAGTGTCGTTAATAAACACGTCTAAAATCCAATTAAGGTTGCCTAATTGTCTTTTTTTAAAAGAAAATTAACTGCCGTTCTTACGCAAAGGGATTCAAATAGTTGTAAATTGAGTTAAATATTGTGGTGAAATTTGATTTCAAATACTTTACAAAAATAAAAGACATTGATTGCTTCTTTTAAGCCCCCCTCAGTATATTTGTCAATAATTGAAGTCTTAGGTTCTTTCTTTCCTATTTATACAAATCAATCAAATCAATTAAACCAGTTATTCTTATGGAAAAAGATAAATTTATGCAGTTCGCTATTGATCAAGCCCGTAAAAGTCGGAGCGAAGGCGGCATACCCATTGGTTCCGTTTTAGTAAAGGAAGGCGACCTCGTAGCCGCTGGGCATAATAAACGTGTACAGGAAAAGAACCCTATTTTGCACGGCGAAATGGACTGCTTGAACAATGCAGGGCGCATCGGTTCTTATCGCGGCACGACAATTTACTCGACACTTATGCCTTGTTATATGTGTGCGGGGACGATTGTGCAGTTTAAAATCAAAAAAGTAATCGTTGGCGAATCACGGACTTTTGATGGTACAAGAGCTTTTATGGAATCACATGGGGTTGAAGTTATTGACCTCGATTTGGACGAGTGTGTGGACATGATGAATGAGTTTATTGAGGAAAACCCTGAACTTTGGAATGAGGATATTGGGGAGTTATAAATGTAAAATTTTACATTTTACATTTTACATTTTTTAAATAGCTCCTCTAAGACAGGGGTTAAAATCTCATGTTTTCCTTCAAAAAGGGTATAGTCCATCTCTATGTTTTGGCTTTTTGCGAAATCCAAATGCCAATCAATGCGTTTTTGATTGATAAATTCATCGTTATCACCCACAATAAAATGCAACTTTTTGTCTGAAAAATAATCTTCAAAAGGTTGATAATCAATATCTTCGGGTAATAATCCGCCCCATAAAATCAAGTTGTCAAATTTTGGCAGCCCCCTCAGTAACCAACGCAATTGTGTAGCGCAGCCTTGCGAAAAACCGAACAAAATGATTTTCACATCGGGTGACAATTGTGCTGTAAAATGCTGGTATAGATGTGTCAAATAATTTGCATAATCATCAATTTCGTCTAAACGGTCGTCTTTTGTCATCCAACTCGCTCCAACTTTATTGGTTTGAAATTGCCAATAAAAACGATTCAAGGCTTCTGGTGCAACGATAAAATGCTCTGGATTGTCAAAATGCTCAAATTTTCGGATGATATGACTTGCCAGCTGACCATAACCATGCGTCACAAACCAAAAGTATTTGACCCCCTCAGTAGGTTGACCAATTGTGTAGTAATGTGCTGTTTTTGAGACTTTTAGCTTGTGGTGTTGCATGTTTAGGCATTTATTTTTCAATTTTCAAAAAACAAGAAGCAGTCTCAAAAAGTAATGCTTAATTTTATATGCCAAATATTATTCTTTCGGAAGTCATTTATGTTCGGGGAACTTTTAAAGTTCCCCGAACATGGTGCTCGAAACGAAAGAATATTCCGTAGCAAAAAATATGCGTGCCTTTTGAGACTGCCTCTTGTTTATTGCTGTTTTACTTAAAACCAATCTTATGTCCACGTCGTCCAAACCATAAAATATAAGCATAGCAAGTCAACATAATGAACAGAAATGCTGAACGGAAATCAAGCCCCAAGCCTGAACTTTCATACAACCAACCATAAAACGGCGGTATCAAAGCGCCACCGACGATGCCCATGATGAGCAGAGCCGAACCTGTATTCGTAAATCGTCCAATATCGCGGATGCCGAGCGGGAAAATAGCGGGCCACATAACTGCATTGGCAAAGCCTAACGACGCTAAGCAAGCCACGGCTATTGAATCACTCGCAAAGTAAGTACCAACAGTCAGAACCATACCGAGAATCGCAGAAATAGCTAACCAGCGTTCTTGTTTCACATATTTTGGTATCAAAAAGATACTTAAAGCATAGCCGATAAGTAAACCGACAAGACCAAATGTGGTGAAAAACTTGTATTGGTCTGTCTTAAAACCTAAGTTTTTGCCATAAACTGTAATCAAATCACCTGCCATGACTTCTGCACCGACGTACATGAAAATCGCTAATGCACCGAGCCAAACGTGTGGAAATTGAAATATGCTTGTTTTTGTTCTTGAAAATTCTGTATCACCGTCTTCCGAAACTTGTTCTGAAATATCAGGTAATGATGAACGCTTTATGACAAAAGCAATGATTAACAAAAACACAGTCATAACAGTATAAGGCATGACAACGCGACTCGACAATTCGTTGAGCAAACCAGATTTTACAGCCATGTCTGTCGTCGTATCTATTTGATTTTGAATGGCATCCACATTTTTTAAAAGCACTGCGCCAAACATGAGGTTGGCAGCAATACCCGCTAATTTGTTGCAAATACCGACTATACTGATACGTGTTGCAGCAGATTCAATAGGTCCAATGACGCTCAAATAAGGGTTTGAAGCTGTTTGTAATAGGGCTAAACCCATGCCCTGAATAAACAAACCTGTTAAAAACATGGGATAGCTGCGTGCTTCTGCGGCGGGAATAAAAACAATACAGCCGATCGACATAATCACTAAACCGATGGACATACCGTTTTTTGTCCCTAATTTTTGTAAAATCCAAGAAGAGGGTAGGGCTAAGAAAAAGTAAGCCGCAAAAAAAGCAGTGGCAACGAAAAAGGATTGTTGATCTGTTAGCTCACAAGACTTTTTAAGGAATGGAATGAGGATGCCATTGAGCCAAGTGATAAAGCCAAAAACGGCAAACAACATGCCGATAATGCCTAATTGATAATAATAATTTGATGATTGTTTGGTCGTCATTTTGTCTTGATTTTCAATAAGTTAGAGAATGATTGGAATGGTGTTATAAAATTAATTTTTCGTCATAACTAAAATAGTATTCGTCGCCGAGGCTGACGTGTATGAAACCTGCCTTGTTCCGTTCACAAGCCTCTTGAATCAATTCAGAAGCTATTTTTACATTTTCGGTATCTAAATGGCTGAATGGTTCATCGAGCAAAATCATGTCGAAAGGTTGTGCGAGACCCCTCAGTATAGCGACCCTTTGGCGTTGTCCATAACTCAATGTTTCGCATTTTTTTTCTAAAAAATCAAGCATACCCAAATGTTTAGCTGCCTTTTCGTAGTCAAAAACGACTTCCTTCCCGATATTATCGGGATTTCGTTCCTCAACAGTATTCAACCCATTTGTTAAGCCTAGTTTTAACTCAATATTCTCCCTTGCGGTCAAATTTAGGAAAAGTCGGAGGTCTTGAAAGACAATTGCTAACTTTTTTTGCCGAAGCGTTGCCCAATCGTCCACAGTAAAGGTTTTAATGTTTTTTTTATCTAAAAAAATATCACCTACATAGTCATTGCGCAAGCCATAAACCAAGTGAATGAGCGTTGATTTGCCCTTTCCAGAAGGTGCAGTTATAAGGTAGTTTTTATCAAAAAAAAATGACCCCTCCCGATTGTTTTGGGATGTGCCATCAATATCAAATACTTGTGAAGTAGGATTTAGACCATTTTCAATGAGCGGTAAAGGCTTGACATTTTTTAGTTCAATCATAAATTAGGAGAAATTTTGACAAACATAAGAAAGGAATTTAGGATTATACGAACAAAGACGATAGGATTTTTAGAAATCCTATCGTCTTTGTTCATATAATCTTAAATTCTTAAAAATGAAGCTTTTATATCTCTTGCTTTTCCATCGTTTTCGCTTCAGATTCGCGTTTAGCTTTATCAGCTTTTTCCTTCAAATACCAACGATTGGCGGCTTTCATTAATGATTTTAAGCTATTTTCGTTGGCATCTTTCATTTTCAAAGAGCCTTCACCATGCGAGCCGTTCATCATCATTTTTAGTTCCGTCATTTCGGGGTCTGACATCCCCTCAGTATTGGCTAACATTTTTGATAAATTGGCATATACACCAAATATATTTTTGTTCAAAACGTTTTTGACATCGCTTGAAACGGCACTACCATTTTTCAAACTGGCTATCGTGGCAGCATCACCTACAAAAATAACGTCGTCCACAAAAGCAACTTTTCCTTGATCGACATAACTTTTGCTCATCATGTCTGCCATGCCACCCATGCGATAAACGCCGTTTCCTTCGCTCACTAATGCGTCTTCGCTCACTAAGAAATTAATTAGTTTCTCCATGGTTGCTTTGTCGCTCAGTTTGAAACCAATCATACCGTTCCATTTTTTATCACTGCCTGATGCCGGACCTGCTGCAATCACGAGGTCGCCGTCAAAGGCTTTAAAAATATCATCGCTTGAAAATTTATCACTCTTACTGGCTTCAATCATTACTCTGAAAGACGGATTGGCGTTGATGATTTCCTTTAAGCCTTTCATATCAAGTGCCAAAGTAGCTGCAAAACCGATGTTGTCGCCTTTCAAATACTTAGAAAAATCGGTTTTTACGTTGTCTTTGAACATCAAACCCCATTGTTGGCGCAGTTCTTTATTGATTTGATAATCAGACTTGCTAACAATTTGTCCTTTTTCAAAATCGGCATAACCTGTTGCGTAGTTGCCTTTCAAAGCCTTCGGGTCAATATTCATCATACCTGCACTCGATTTGATTTGCGGATTGTCAGCCATTTTATCAAAATTGGTGTAGCTATATATATCGTGTGTTTCGCCAAACAGCTTTGTGAAATTGTCATTTTTTGCAATGCTTTCTTCTGCCTTGTTTTTAAAATATGCAGAAAAATCCCCCCCCTCAGTATGTCCACCTAAAACAGCCATTTTGTCGTTCCAACAGATGACTTGTGCATGACGTTCGTAACTCGTTCCATCTTCACTGTCGTAAGTACTTTGCGCTTCATAAGTGGCATATTTGATACCATCTTTGGTGTCGATTTTAGGTTGTTTTTTACCAGAAGTCAACATTTTTTCAAACGCAGCAGCATCGGTCAAAGAGAGTAAAAGAGCAGCAGAAGCATCGTTGCGGTTGTCTGTCAAGAAGTTATAGTCTTGAACAATATAAATATTTTTAGTAAAATCAACGCCTGATTTTTTAGGGTCGCGCATGATGTCGGCAATGGCAGCATTTTCAGCCGAAGCACTGTCCACCATGTCTTTATAAAAATCCATTTGTTTAACAGATTCAAAATCAGCTTTTTGCATCAAACTTGGGAGATTGATAGCGGTGACGCTAACTGCGTCTTTGGGAATGGCATTAGCCGTTTCGTCAAGTTTTCCAGATTTCGTACAACTTGCCAAAAAGACAAGGACGAGAGAAAATAAGATTGCGGCTTTTATTGAAGAAGTCATATTAATAGGTTGATTTAGAATTTTAAAAAATACTGCTTTCATTCTTATACATGATTAAAGAACACAAAGTTCGGATAAATAATTCTTATCCCTTTCAAAACATGGACTAACGTGGTTTTCTGAATGAAGAACAGTAGTTTATTAACGATGAAGGAGGTTGCTTTTGAAACGGAAATGAACACTATAAAAGACAAAAACCCTTGCAAACGTGTGTTCACAAGGGTTTTTGTCTTTTTATACTGAGGGGGGGATTGTTACGCAAAAAGACGGAACAAAAGGTACAAACCACCTGACAAAATGATTGTTGCAGGAAGCGTCAATACCCATGCTAAGGCGATATTGGTTATCGTTCCTTTTTGCAAGTTTTTGACCCCTTTTGATGCGACCATAGCACCTGCTACACCCGAGGATAAAACGTGGGTAGTTGAAACAGGTAAGCCATAATATGAAGATAAACCGATGGTTGAAGCAGCAATTATTTCAGCTGTTGCACCTTCTGCATAAGTCATGTGGCGTTTACCAATTTTTTCACCTATGGTCACAACGATACGTTTCCAACCAATCATTGTACCAAAGCCCAATGCGACTGAAATCAGTAAAATTGCCCAAAAAGGAGCGTAGTGCGTATATTCTTTTAAGGTCTGTACTTCGCTTTTGATGATAGCGCGTTTGTCTTTATCTCTAATAATATTCGGTTCATCAAGTATCGTTTTGATGTTTTTTGTCAACAAATTGATACGTTTACGGATACTCAAACGGCTTTTAACGTCATTGGCAGTGCCAATATCAGTTTTTAGCAATTCAATAGTTTCAATAGTCAATGCCAATTCCTTAGGTGCAAATTGATTTTTAATTTGGTCACTAGGTATAGCTTCTTGAATGATGGTCAATGAATTTTGAGCTTTCACAGCATCAAAATTTGGGGACAAAGAGTATTGTAAAGGCATAAAAGTCATCAAAGCGACCATCAACAAACCAATACCTTTTTGTCCATCGTTTTGACCATGAAAAAAGCTGACCAACGTACAAGTCGTAATAAGGATTGCACGAATCCACATCGGTGGTTTTGAATCCGCAGGTGGTTCTTTAAAAATGCCTTTTCCTGTATCACTCCGAATACTGGAACGCAAAATGAACATCAAAACAATTGCCATAGAGAAGCCAAAAAGGGGTGAAAAAAGCAATGCATTGCCAATTTTTAAAGCTTCTGACCAATTGACACCTATTTGAGATGTATTTTCAGGTAAGGTCGAAAATACCATACCTACACCTATCAAAGAGCCAATGAGTGTATGTGAACTTGAACAAGGTATGCCGAAATACCATGTACCTAAATTCCAAATGATTGCGCCTAATAAGACGGCTAAAACCATCGCTGCGGACTGTCCAGGTGCTTGGGTCATTACCGCTTCGACAGGTAATAAGTTGGCTATTTTCATAGCGACCTCGAAGCCGAGATACGAGGAAAAAAGTACACCTGCAAAGTTCCATGCGCCCGACCAAACGACGGCTGTCATAGGTTTTAAGCTTTTGGTGTAGATAACGGTGGCAACGGCATTAGCCGTATCGTGAAAACCGTTGACGAATTCAAAGAAGAAAATCATGACAAGGCAAGCAATAAATGCTATGAATAAGCCTGTCGAAAGGGCAGTAATTTCAATGCCAAACATGGGCAAAAGTTGGTTAAAATTGTTATTTGAATATTATTTACATACATTTATTTGATGGCGTAAATGTCTTAACATTCCTATTTTTATCATTTCTTTTGACATTAAGTTAATGTTAAGTATTTGCTCACAATGCTTTGTCAAAAATTCAGCTGCGCTTGTAAACGCAATAAATTTCCTTTTTGGCGATTACTTTTCAGCAAAGCATCTTCAAATGTACGGTCTGATATCGTATAAATGGCTACTAATTCAAAGTTTTCTAACGGCTGCCATTCCGCACCAATTTCAAAATCTTTAACAATGTAGCGGCGAGCATCTGTTTCGTGTTTTTTGCCACCGTGGTAGTATTGATATTTGACAAAAGGAATCAAAGTTTGTTTGCCACCTTTCAATTTCATCATATACATAGATTGCACATAACCGCCCTTTAATCTCTTTGACATAACAGTATTCGTCAAAGGGTCGTATTCAGGACCTTCACCGACATTATATTCTGCTTGTAAACCAAAGGGTTGTGGATAATAAACGATAGAACCCGCTACCCGATGTTCAAAAAATTGAGTCGATCCCAATACCGCATTTGAACTTTTGGTAATGCCAACATGCCCTTGATAAGCCTGAATACTTGCTTCAATAATTTGCTTGTTTTTTAACTCGAAAGGGTAAGTTAATCGGGCAAAAGCATGAGGAGAATTATTCACTTCTGGCCGATTAGTCGTTTGTCCATTGAATACACCAACTGCAAAAACGCCATAATCACCACTACCTTTGAGACCGGCACTGACCAAATGAGCAAAGCGTTTGCGGATTTTATCGGGCGCATACATGAAGGAAACGCCGATATCTCGTTCATTTGACAAAGCACTGTTTAGTCCGTCATTACGGTCTAATGTCAAACGGTTTTGGCTCGATTGGAGGTTTTCGAAGCCAAAAGGCACTTTGCTTTGTCCGAAACGAATGCGGTATTCTTTCTTTTTGTCTAAAGCAACATCAAAATAAGCATCGCGTATTTGCCCAAAATTCAGAGCTGTCGTAGATGCCGCAGATGCAAAGTCGGGTTGGATATAAAAAGAGACATAATCGCCTAAGTTGCCAGAAATAATAAGACGAATACGGCGCAAGAAAAAACCACCGTTTTCACCCCAAGACCTATCACATTGTTCACATTTTACATTAGGATTGGTTTCTAACAAACGGTTGTAACGCAGCTGAACATAACCGCGTAAGTTGATTTTATCGTACCATTTTTTAGATGTTGCTGAATTGAGTATAGTGGGAATCACGACTTTACTACTTGTATCCTTTGTTACTGATTGAGCTTGAAGGCATGGGTAATTACTCATAAATGAGCATAAAACAAGTAAAAAAGCCGTCTTTTTCAAGAAAATACTGAGGGGGGTATTTTTAATTTTCATTAAAAATACAGAAGTATCAGAGAGGCATAATGCGCCTGCTGAACTAAGAGTTGACATACAATTTTTGAATTAGATATTACAATTACATTTTTGAATGGCGCAAATGTCCAACGGAAAAGTGGTTCTCAATAGCTTCCAATGTTAAGTTAACGTTAAGTTTTCAAACATAAAAAAATCTTCCTATGCTCTGTATAGGAAGGTCGCCAAATTATT
>JAYSQG010000470.1:0-17387 GCA_043721685.1 Saprospiraceae bacterium
GCCCGCTTCAGCCGTATATTTTTCACCTTGTGGTGCTTTCGGATTCGGCGGACTTGTACCCTTCAATGTCAAAATATAACTGGCAACGCTCTGGATTTCGCTCGGTGACATCTGCGCTTCCCATGCAATCATTCCTTTGTCGGGCACACCGTGTTTGATGGTTATAAAAACCTTTTTGATGCTGCCACCATGTAACCAATACTCATCGGTCATATTTGGTCCAATACCGCCTTCGCCTTTTTGACCATGACAAACAGCACATTTACCGATGTAAATGCCTTTTCCTAAGTCCAAAGAGGGGGCATCGGTGAGCGCGACGACGCTGTTTTCGTTCACTAAATTGGCTTGACGTTCAGCTATTTCTGCTTTCAGAATGTTCGCTTTTTTGACCGATTCTTTATATTCAGACAACTGATTTTTCTCTGGATATATGTAATGGTAATAAGTCATATAGCCAAATGCGAAGACAATAGTGATGTAAAACATAGACACCCACCACGGCGGTAAACGGTTGTCGAGTTCATAAATACCATCGTGCGGGTGCTCAATCATGATGTCTGCCTCTTTTTCGATGGCGACTGCACCAGTGCCAAAGAGTTGAAACCACAATTTGTCCATCAATGACTCTTTGCTAACGGTTTCTTTGACGACAACGGCAATTTCACGCCCTTGTTCTTTAGCGATAGCTGCAGTGAGTAAGTCTTGATACATCTTCATTGTCCGCATGACGACGAAGCCAACGACAGTCACCATCAGCGCAATAACACCGAGGAAGAGCCATTGCATCAAGTGGCTTAACTCTTGTGAGCTGGCAGATTTTGCAGCCTCGGGTGTTTCGGCTGCCATAGCTGCTGTGGCTGATATTGTCAGCAGGATTGCAGCGAGAATATGTTGCTTTATATTTTTCATAAATCGTTGATTTTCATTTATTAAATTCATTCCCCTATTGTACCGTCTTCAAGTGGTAAGTTTGACATCTCCTCTACCTGTTTTTTGTTGATAATAAACAACCAAATAACAGCACCGACGAAGACTGTAAAAAACAAAACCAATGGAATGGCGGCTAATATGTCTCTACCCTCTTGGGTTCTAAAAATATATTTAAACATCTCTTTTAATGGTGAATGGTGAATGATAAATGGTGAATTTACTGAGGGGGTGTCACGTATCGGATATTTTTAAAAATATCCGATACGTTTGCTTCCCAACTCTTACTCTTTCGCCTTAATATCTGTGCCTAATCGTTGTAAATAAGCGATAACAGCGACGATTTCGCGCTTGTCGAGATCTTTGTCTTTGACACCCGCACTATTCAAATCTTTGGCAATTGTCAAAGCCTGTTCACGCAAAACGCTGTTGGCTTCTTTGTCAAAACCTTTTGGATAAGGTGTGCCTAACATCTGTAAAACACGGATTTTAGCTGCCATGGTGCTTGTATCGAGCTTATTGCGCAACAACCAAGGGTATGTCGGCATGATTGAGCCTGGCGACATCGTCGTTGGATCCATCATGTGATTATAATGCCAAGAGTTCGGATATTTGCCGCCTTCACGGTGCAAATCTGGACCTGTCCGTTTTGAACCCCAAAGGAAAGGACGATCATAGATGTACTCGCCAGATTTTGAATACTCGCCATAACGCTCCGTTTCGTCACGGAATGGACGTATCATTTGTGAGTGACAACCGACGCAACCTTCACGAATATAGATGTCACGACCTTGCAATTCAAGCGGTGTATAAGGCTTAACAGATAAAATACGCGGTACATTGTCTTGAATTGCCAACATCGGAATGATTTCGATTAAGCCACCTATAGCGACCATACCAAGAGACCCAAACGTCAACCAACCTGCACGTCCTTCAATCCAACGGTGCCAGTGTGCGCCTGCGTTTGATACAGGTTTCTTTTCGAGGGCAGGTGCTTCGGCATCTTCTGTTGCCATAAAGTCCCCTTGTTTTGCCGTTTTATAAAGGTTGAAACCCATGATACACGCACCCGTCAAGAACAAAAGTCCACCGAACGAGCGCATCGCATACATCGGAATCAACTGCGTGACAGTTTCGAGGAAGTTACCGTATTTCAAAAAGCCATCGGGTGTAAATTCTTTCCACATCATCGCTTGCGTCCAGCCTGCCCAATACATTGGAATGGCGTAGAACATGATGCCCATTGTGCCAATCCAAAAGTGGATATTGGCAAGTTTATCAGAGTACAATTTGGTTTGATAAATACGTGGAATTATCCAATAAAGCACACCAAATGTCAAAAAACCGTTCCAACCCAATGCGCCAACGTGTACGTGTGCAATCGTCCAGTCGGTGTAGTGACTGATGGCATTGACCGATTTGATGGACAAAAGAGGTCCTTCAAATGTCGCCATACCATAAGCCGTTACCGCAACAACCATGAATTTCAACACCACACTTTCGCGAACTCTATCCCAAGCACCCCTCAGTGTCAACAAGCCATTGAGCATACCGCCCCAAGACGGTGCGATGAGCATAATCGAAAACACCATACCCATCGACTGCGCCCAATCGGGCAACGACGTATAAAGCAAATGGTGAGGACCCGCCCAGATATACAAGAAAATCAAAGCCCAAAAGTGGATAATCGAGAGTTTATAGGAGTAAACAGGACGATTCGCTGCCTTCGGCAAAAAGTAGTACATCAAGCCCAAATACGGTGTGGTTAAGAAAAATGCCACCGCATTGTGACCATACCACCACTGCACCAATGCGCCTTGAACACCTGCAAAAACAGGATAACTTTTTGTTAATGAAACAGGAATTGCAAGATTATTGATAATATGTAACATCGTGACTGTCACCCAAGTAGCAATGTAAAACCAAATAGCAACATACAGATGCGACTCCCGGCGTTTGATAATCATTCCGAAGATATTAACGCCGAAAGCAACCCAAATCAAGGCGATTAAGATGTCAATGGGCCACTCCAACTCCGCATATTCGTAGGAAGAAGTGATGCCACTCGGCAACGTTATGGCAGCCAAAAGAATGATTAATTGCCAGCCCCAAAAATGCGTCCAGCCCCACTTCATGGAGTAAACAGAGGTTTTCAAAAGCCTTTGCATGGAGTAATAAACACCCATGAAAATACCATTTCCAACAAAAGCGAAAATGACGGCGTTTGTGTGCAACGGACGTAAACGCCCAAATGTCGTTTGTGCTATGCCCAAATTAAGCATTGGAAAGACCAACTGTAAGGCTAAAATCAGCCCTACGAGCATCCCAACGATGCCCCAAATAGCCGTTGCATTTGCAAAGGCACGCACGAGTGTGTTGTCGTACTTAAATTGTTCAATTTTACTCGTTGACTTAACGTGTGTCTCGTTTAAGTCTAACTGTTCGATTTTACTCATTTTTTAACAGGTTTTTCATTATCAAAAAGCATCCGTACTGAGGGGGTATAATCATCATCAAATTGCCCTGACCGAGTTGCCCAAATGAAAGCGATTAGGAAACCAACAGCCACGAGAAGGCTCAAAACGATTAAGAAGAACATGATTTTCATCAGCTATTACTGTTTTATGACACAAATTTCGGAAGGATAGGGAGGGGGTTAGATGAGCGTGGTCAGTGTATGGGATGATATTTATCAAAAGCAATAACTTGGATTTTTGCTTAAAAAACACATAGCCACAGAGGGCACATAGTCTTATAAATGTAAGCTATGTGCCCTCTGTGGCTATATGTTTTTCATATTATAGTGTTTTTCACTCCTCCAACTTCCGCGCCGCAAAATTACCCATCAGCACCCCAAAAAGCACAATCGTAATCGAACTCAAAGGCATCAAAATTGCCGCATTCACAGGCGATAAATTGCCCGTAACAGCATAGCTTAAACCAACGATATTGTAGCATAAAGCGATAAAATACGCTCGATTGACGATGGTTGTTCCCACTTTCGACAATTGCAAAAAAGCAGGCAATTTTGGAAATTCGTCGGCTTGCAAAATGGCATCGCAAGCGGGTGAAAAGTTGTTGGTGTTTTCAGAAATGACGATGCCGATGTCCGATTGTTGCAAAGCACCTGCATCGTTCAGTCCGTCACCAATCATCAACACTTTTTTGCCTTGATTTTGGAGTTTTTTGATAAAATTCAGTTTGTCTGTTGGCGATTGATTGAAGTTTAGGGAGTCGTTTGTCAAGTATTGATTGAGGAAAATGCGCTCTTTTTCATTGTCACCTGACAAAACATACACGTCCTTTTTTGCATTTTGAAATGTGCTTATAATTTGTTGAAAACCAGCTCTATAAGTTGGTTTTATATCGAAATAACCTCTGATAATATTATTTATGGAGATATATACGCCTTTGCCTTCCTCTCCCCTATTTCCTTTTAATTCATTCACAAATTCAGCCGAGCCAACCTTTATAAATTGGTGATTTACAACGCCTTGTACGCCTTTTCCGAGTATTTCTTCAAAATCTTTTACTTCGTAAAAAAGAGCGTTTTGAAGGTTTTTAGCTATCTGCATACTGAGGGGGTGATTTGACTGTTGAACGAGTGAAAAAACGCCTGTTTTTTCATCGTCCGTCAAATCACCTTTAAATAAAATGTCGTTTTTCAAACGTTCGGTTATTGTACCTGTTTTGTCAAATACAACAGCATCTATACGTTCAAAATTTTCTATTACTTGCGTGTTTTTTACATAAAACTGATGCCGTCCGAGAATCCGAAGGATATTCCCCATCGTGAACGGAATCGCTAAAGCGACCGCACATGGGCAAGCGACAATTAAAACAGCCGTAGCTGCATTAACAGCCTTGCCCATGTCCTCCGGAAGCCAATAAAAAAACGCAACCATTGAAACCAATAGTATCACACCTGTAAAGTACCGACCGGCTCGGTCAGCCAAAAAACTGATGTGAGATTTTTTAGCCGTTTTGAAGGCTTCATTATTCCACAATTCAGTTAAATAACTCTGCGAAACCTTTCGCGTCAACGAAATGTCAACCGAAGCACCCATTTGTCGCCCACCTGCGAAAACTTTATCTCCCGATTTCTTACTCACCGATTCGGCTTCACCTGTAACAAATGAATAATCCATGCGCACATCCCCCCTCAGTATTACGCCATCTGCGGGTACTAATTCACCGTTTCTAACAGTAATAATGTCGCCAATTTGTAGCTTATTAATAGGCGTTGACACCTCTTGTCCTTCTTTTCGGACATTGGCGGCAACGGGAAAATAGGACTTATAATCACGTTCAAAAGACAAGTGATTAAAGGTCTTTTGTTGAAACCATTTGCCGACCAAAAGAAAGAAAATCAGCCCTGCAAATGAGTCCATATAACCCGCACCTGTGTGCGTCAAAATCTCAAAAGCACTGCGCCCAAAAAGCGCAAAAATGCCCAAAGACAAAGGTACATCAAGGTTTAAATGCCCTTGTCTGATGCCTTGCCAAGCTGAAATAATGTAATCACGTGCCGAATAAACCAAAACGGGAATTGCTAAAATCAAGTTGATATATCCAAAAAACAGTGCAAAATTGCTTTCCAAAGAGGCGTTTAAGCCCAAATATTCAGGAAAACTCAACAACATAATATTGCCAAAAGCAAAAGCAGCAACACCTATTTTGTAGTAAATGGTGCGGTGAATCGGCAATTCTCCAATATTCTCAACATCATTAAAATTGATTTCAGGTGCATAGCCGATAGACGCTAAAATTTCCGCCACACGGCGCAACGAAATATCTTTATTTGAGAAAAGAATTGTTACATCTTTTTTCAAAAAATTGACCTTTGAATTGAAAATAGCAGGGTTAATACGATGCAGATTTTCAAGCAACCAAATACACGAAGCACAGTGCATACTTGGCAACAAAAACGTGACGCGCGTTGTGCTATCATCTTGATAATCAATGATTTTTGCCGCCGTTTCTGCATCATCAAGGTACGCATACTGAGGGGTCTTCCCTTTCTGCGTTATCCCCGCATTGTCGTCAAGTGTATAAAAAGTACATAAGTTATTTTCATCAAGAATCTGATAAACGGTTTTACAGCCTTCGCAACAAAAAGCTTTATCGTCGAAATGTATCGTGGTGTCCACAATGTCGTCGTGACAGTGAAAACACGTTGTTTTTGTTTTTAAATTAACTATTGGACGTTCTAAAGTTGCGGTTGTCATTCTGACTTATTTTTGTACAAATGTCAACTTATGGGGTTTGTCTGAGCATGACGCACGTCATACCACAAGCTGATTTTTATCATAAATGAATGAAGCGAGCAACGATTCTATCTCCGTTACATTCGGTACAAAACCTTGACTAAGGATTTGATTTTGGACGACCAAAGCAGGTGTTTTGATGATTCGATAGCTGACAACCTCTTCCCAATTAGATATTATTTTTATATCTGTATGAATACCCAAAGCGTCAACTGCTTGTTGAACATGCCGAACAAGCTGTTTTTGTTTACTGTCTTCTGTGCCTATGATTTCAATTTTTATCATTTCCCATGCGATTTTAAGAACAAAAATCGGGGAAATAAGGGGTTGAAAGAATGAGGACGGTTATTGGAGCTGGTGATTTTGGTCAATTATACAACCGTTTCAATTTCTCAACCGACAAAACTGTAATCTTTCCATCTTCCACATCAATCAATTTTTCTTCTCTAAAATCGGTGAGCGTCCGAATAACTGTCTCTTTGGCTGTGCCTGCCAACGCAGCAATGTCCTCTCGCAGCATGGAAATGGGCGTGTTGCCATAGCGGTCATCCAACAAAATGAGCGTATCCGCCACGCGTTTACGGACTGAATTATAGGCTAAATGAAGGAGTTGCTCTTCTTGTGCCACAACATTGCCCGCCAGCATTTTAATGAAATTGACGGATACATCGCGGTTGGCATGTAGGAGGCTGATAAAATCGTCTTTGGGAATCGTTACAATCGTACATTCTTCAAGGGCAGTAGCGTTGTCCGTTTGGTTTTCACCCCTCAGTAAAGACATAAATCCAAAAAACTGTTTGTTAGCTAACACATTGATTATAAATTCTTTACCATCGTCATTGGTCTTTGACAATTTGACTTTCCCTTTTTCTATATAGTACAAAAAGCGTGGCACAGACCCCTCAGCATAAATCGAAGATTTCTTCAAAAAAGTACGCGTTTCACGGTCTATTGTCAAATTTTTCAACGCCTCCTCCCCTTTTGCTTCGTTGATAAAAAGAGAAAAATCACTGTTGCCGTTTTCAGATGTCACTAAGCGCATTTTCTCGGATTTGGCAAGACGCATTTCGACCACTTTCAGCAGTTCGTTGCTTTCAAAAGGCTTTGTAATATAGTCGTCTGCACCCAAATTCATACCGTACCGAAAGTCCGCTTTTTCAGATTTCGCCGTTAAAAAAATGAACGGAATATCGGCTGTTGCTTGTTTTTTATGCAAAATACTTAATGTCCCGTAGCCGTCGAGTACAGGCATCATGACATCGCACAACACAAGGTCGGGGTGTATTTTTTCGGCAATTTCAACGCCTATTTTGCCATTTTCTGCCGTAAAAGTTTCATAACCAGCCAAATCGAGTATTTCGGCGAGGTTCTCACGAATATCTTCGTGGTCTTCAATAATGAGTATTTTTTTCATAAATTATTGATTTAAATTAACTGCTTTGCAGACACGCATTTCACTAATTACTCGAATTACAAGAAAAAAGCTTTATGAAATAAAAATCAATTCGTGTAATTTGTGAAATTCTTGTCAAGTAAGTTTTGGGATGAAAAATTGGCATTTTGGAACAACGAATACTGAGGGGGTCATTTTTCAACTAAAAATTTCACGGTAAAAGTTGAGCCTTTTCCTAATGTACTCACAAACGTCAGTTCGCCGTCCATCATTTCAGCATAACGTCGAACAATGTGTAAACCTAAACCCGTTCCTTTGATATTAATGGCATTCGACGCCCGGAAAAAGCGGTCAAACATGTGGATTTTATCTTCTTCGGGAATACCCATACCTTCATCAATAATACTGATACTGAAATGCTGTCCAACCATTTTTGTTTCACAAAGAACGATTTTATCCGCATCTGAATATTTAGAGGCATTTGAAATGAGGTTGATAAGTATGAGTTTCAACAATTTTCTATCCATTTCGACCATCAAACCATCGCTTTTGTGATTGGTCACAATGCATTGTCCTTTTTTCAAAAGACTGTTCATTTCGTCAATAACCTCTTGGCACAAGGTGTGAAAATTAAACTTTTCAAGGTGTAATTCAACTTTTCCCTCCTCTAAACGGCTAACAGAAAGGAAATCATTGAGCAACATCGTCAGCATTTCGACGCTGTTTTTTATTTTCAAAAAATGGCGATGCCGCTTGTCTTGTTGTTCCGTTTGAGTGTATTGATCCATCAAACTTGCCGAAGAGAGAATGGTACTGAGGGGGGTCCGAAACTCATGCGAAGCCATCGAAACAAAGCGGGTTTTGAGCAAACCTAAGTCTTGTTCCTTTTTCAGAGCCTGTTGCAATTCGACTTGAAGCAACAAAAGGGATTGTTCGGCGGCTTTGCGCTCTTGGATTTCGTGATATAGTTGCTGGTTTGTTGCCAATAATTTATTTACAACATCGGAAAGCCTTTCAGTGCGTTCTGCAATTCTACCTTCGAGTTCTTGATTGAGTGTCACAAGTTCGGCTTCTGCCTTTTTTTGCTCGGTCATATCATGAACAATACCTGTAAAAAGGCGTTTTCCACCCAAATTAACCTCACTGACAGCCAACCAAAACGGAAAAGTCGTTCCGTCTTTTTTCTTACCCAACACTTCGCGCCCGATGCCGATGATTTTTTTATGCCCTGTTGTCAAATAATTATGGAGATAACCATCGTGCGCATGACTGTGCGGCATAGGCATCATCATGGATATATTCTGTCCAATCATTTCCGGCACTTCGTAACCAAAAAGCGTACAAGTGGCTGGATTGACCGATTCGATGATACCTCTATCGCTAATCGTTATGATACCATCCACAACCGTTTGAATGATGGCATCCAATCGGCTGGCTACGTCGCTGATATTTTCGTTTCCCTGATTCACATTCATCCTATTTTTTCACAAAACTATAAAAGTCAATGACAAAAATCAGTATATTGTTGTGAATGGATGATGACTCAAATCATTGAGTATAATGATTTGAGTCATTAATGAAGATGAAAAACCTCCGAAAGCGGCTTCACCACAGGCGAATTATCTGCATTTCCATCCATAATATCGCTCATATACGCCCACCAACGTTGCATGACTTCATGTGCAGGTAAGGTGTCGAGCAAATCTGGGTTTTCAATTTTTAAAACTGCAAACAAGGCATAAGTTTCTTCATCAAGAAAAATAGAATAGTCATTGATACCAATACTTTTGAGCAAAGTGACAAGGTCTGCCCAAATTTCGTCGTGGCGTTTTTTGTATTCGGCAGCTTGACCACGATGTAGCTGCATCTTGAAAGCGATTCTTTGCATGTTAATTTAATGATGAGTTATGAATGATAAATGATGAATTTTACTGAGGGGGTCATTCTTTAACGATTTTTAAGACTTCTTCCTTGCCCTCTTGATTGATGTGAATCACAAACGCCCCCTTTGCCAGTTTTGTGCCGACTGTTGTTTGTCCCGTGCCTTTACCATTTTCAAGCAATTGCCCTTTTAAATCATAGATTTTATAAGAAAAATCGCCTTTTGTCTCCACAACAAAGCCATGTACTGAGGGGTTTGGAAAAACGCGAGTAGCAGAAGTTTTTATGTTTTTTACATCTGTTACCAAAGGTTCTACATCAATATTCGGACGCTGAGGTGATGCCATACCTTCACCCAAATAATAGCTCGGATGAGGTGGTTGGTTATACGATGAGTTTTGCCACGCGACTGCCGCTCGATATTGTGGGTCGTGCATCAACGTTATCAATCTGTTTTGTGATGGTATCGTCGTCGTAAAGATGCGTAAAGCGGTATTGTCTGTTTTCCGAAGGATAAATTCCTCGCGCCAATCGCCAAAAAGGTCGGCACTTACTGAGGGGGTCGCTTTTGTGCCATTGTTAGATGTGCAACTATCGGCAGTAAAAAGGGTTGAAGTCGTGGCATTCAAATAATTCCATTTATATACTTTATTGCCGTCCAATAACTCACGTGTCAAATCGGCATCCCACCAAATACCAAAATTCATAGAACTGGGGCGTGTCGCAGAAATCAACTGCCCTTTGCAAGTATATAATCCCCCTTTTGAACCCCAACATTCATCTCCTTTGTAACGTGGGTCAATATCGGCCGTCATGCAACGTCCGACATCTGTGTTTTGTCCATCAATGCCCCATAAAATTTCACCCGTCTTTGCGTCTTGAAAAACGAGACCATTTGTACCATAACGTCCAGGTTCTTCAAGGCAACGCCAAATTTCTAAACCTGGGCGGTCGGGGTCGAGATCGCTCATGTGCAGCGCATCGCCATGACCTAATTGAGTGCTATATAAAGGCGTTCCATCATCATTTATGGTTGATGAACCGTTACAAATTTCATCTTTACCATCGCCGTCCATATCGCCAACAGTGATTTGATGGTTACCTTGACTGAAAAAAGTGCTGTTTCCAGGATTGCTACTGTCAAATTCCCAAACTTTGGTCAATTTGCCATTGCGCCAATTCCACGCCACACGTACCAAACGAGTGTAGTAACCACGCCCTGTAATGAAAGAGGGTTGTTTGCCATCAACATAAGCCAGTGCATCTACAAATCGGTCAACACGATTGCCGTAGCTGTCGCCCCAACTGCTCACTGTTCCGCGTGCAGGTACGTAGTCTGTCGAAGCCATTGCAGCACCTGTTAAACCATTAAAAACGGTCAAATATTCGGGTCCAGACAAGACATAACCCGCCGTTGACCGATAATCAGCTGTATGATTCATGCTGTCAATGGGTTTGCCAATACCATCAATCGAACCTGGAGCCGTGCGACAAGTCATTTCAGCTTTGCCATCAGAATCGAAATCATAGACCATAAATTGCGTATAATGCGCTCCCGCCCTCACGTTTTTGCCCAAATCAATGCGCCACAACCGCGTTCCATTCATTTTATAAGCATCAATATATACATTCCCTGTATAACCGCTTTGCGAATTGTCTTTCGAGTTTGAGGGGTCCCATTTCAAAACAATTTCATATTCACCGTCACCATCAAGGTCGGCAACGCTGCAATCATTGGCATTGTAAGTGTATACCACACCGTCAGGCGTGGTGCCACCCGCAGGAATTTGTAAAGGTATGTCTATGAATTGATTAGCCCAAACCGAAGCAGCTTTTGAAGCCGATTGTTCAACGCCATTCACAACAGCACGAACCGTATATGCGCTGTTTGTTGAGATCGTATCCACGAGGTTTGTCGTCGTTAAAATCGGTGTGTTATTCAGTTTTGTTGTGCCGCGATAGACATTGAAAGTGACCCCCTCAGTATCATTGCCCAAAAGCCGCCAACTAATATAAACGGTTGATGGACTTGTACGAACAGCGACTACGCCTCTATCTAACTTTTCCATTTTGCGTTGTGCGGAAAGGTGTAAATTTGACACAATCAAGGCAAAAGCAATAAATACCTTCAAAATTGAAGAAGACTTAAACATTTTTATTGATTTTTTTGATTCAAAGGAGATGATATAGGACGTATTTTTGTCATTCTGAACGCTGTGAAAGAATCTGAAAATCAATCAAGTTAGATTCTTTCACTGCGTTCAGAATGACAAAAATACGTAATTACGGAGGGGGTAAATGCGAACATTATTTCACTTTTACAAAGAAAATCAAAGCGAATTACCAATACCCACAAGGAAAATAGACAAAATAATAGTAGAAATACCAATCACAAATGTTCTAAATGTCTTTTGACTTACACCTGACCATTCTTTAAGGTACAAGCCCCAAGCATTGGCGGTCAAAATAATTGTTGCCATGTGCAAAATCCATGAACTCGCGCCGTTGCCCAATTTGCTTTCGCCCATGCCGTAGAAGAAAAATTGCAAAAACCACAGCGTTCCTGCAAGGGCACAAAACAAAGTATTAGCTATTATCGGTGTATTCGGTTTGGTGTACTGTCCAAATGTTTTGTTTTTAAAATGGAGATACATACACCAAATAAAATTTGTCGTTAAACCACCCCACAGTATGACGATATAGGTTACGTTATTTTGAAACAAAGGGTCGAAACCTTGTCTGACAGCTTCTTCTGCCATCGGTTTGCCCGCTTCGATACCAAAATTGAAAAAAGAACTCAAAATGCCTGAAATAATAGCAATTATAAGGCCTTTAACAAGGCTAAATTCAGCTGTACTGCCTTGTTTCTGTTCTGTGGTCAATTCCTTTTCTTTCATCATACCCGCTTTGCCCGATATAGCGATACCTAATAAACAGACCGCAACACCTAACAAAACCAATTGTCCACCTGTGTTAGAAAGCATATCGGTAAAGGAGGTTTTGCCTTCTGCTGGGTTAAAATTGTAGTAAATCGAAGGCACTAACGCCCCAAAAGCTGAGCAAAACCCCAAAACCACAGAGTTTCCCAATGACATACCCAAATAGCGTACACCTAAGCCATAAGTCAAACCGCCGATGCCCCAAAGCAAACCCATCAAATAAGTAAAATTCTTTACGCTTGGTGCAGCCGTAGAGATGATTTCAGAAAAATTAGGGACTGTCAAATAGGCTGCAATAGGTGGCACAATAAGCCATGAAAATAAGCCGCCGACGAGCCAAAAGTTTTCCCAAGCCCAACCTTTGACTTTGTTGAAGGGCATGTAAAAACTACCAGACGAAATGCCGCCAATGGTGTGAAAAATAATACCAAGAATAACTTGCATGAGTATTGTTGTTTCGTTGATGAAAAATAATTGAATAACATTTTAGGCAATTTTTGTATCAAAAAATACCATTTTAAAAGAAAATAGATTTTAGATTCCGATAATGCCTTGTCAAATTCGGCATATTCCCAAATGATATTTGCCAAAATTGGTCACAAAGAAAACATAATTGTATCGTTTAGAGGCTATTCCTTTTGTTTCTTTTTTTGTACTTTCTGATATTTTAAAAATACTGAGGGGTATCTCCAAATCTTTATTTTTATCATAAAAACTTTTCATTGTTTTTAAAAAAAAAATACATACTGCAGGTTACGTTTTTTCGATTGTATAAAAAATTTCTACGCAACAATTTTCAACAGTAAAGCATTTAGCAGTATATAATTTTTAAATTATAATTTTTATCCGTTTATTATACTTAAATAATACATATTTTAAGAATTATATTCTAAATATTTTCTAAAATTAAAACGAAACACTTATGAAGACTAACAAACACTTCTTCGGCATTTTACTATGCGCAAGTACCACATTTTTCTCAAGCCTTTTCGCGCAAAATTTAGGTGATTTCCGTACCATATCGGACGGAAATTGGGCAAATCCCGCTATTTGGGAGGCTTATAATGGCACTATCCGACGTTGGGTCAACAATCCCGATACGGTTAGTTTTCCTGTTGGCACAGCGTCAGCTTTTCTCGAAGCTCGTGTGATTGCTGAGCAGCAGAATGGTGGCGGACTTTTGTCGTTAAAATACACAATTACTGACCCGCTTACGTGGGGGTTGCCTATCTTAGATAACAATAATTTCACTATCACAACAACATGTGCCACTTGTGGCGTTTGGACGGTGGCGATATCCAACAATTTTATGTCGAGTTATAGGTTGGAATTGAAGCTCAATAACTACCCTGGCATCAATCGCCCCTCGGATTTGCGGATACTGTATCGTCCATTACCGTCCGAACAATGGCGCACGATAGGCATACACAGCAATGGCAGTGCCCTGGCATCGGGTTATATTGCGCGCCGCACGAACCTCACTGCTTTTGGCGAATTTGCGATTGGCGGCGGTGGTGAAAATTCACTTTTACCTGTCGAATTGACCAAATTTACAGCTTCTCGAAAAGGTAATTCTGCATTTTTGCTATGGGAAACGGCAACAGAATTGAATGCAAACTACTATGAAATACAACGCAGTAACGATGGTCAAATCTTCAAAGCAATGGGTCAAATCAAAGCGCATGGCACTACTTTAGAGCCAAAACACTATCAATTCATGGATGCAGAACCTGAAAAAGGGATTCAATATTACCGTCTAAAAATAGTGGATAATGACAATACGTATGGTTATTCGCCCATCAGAAGTGTCTTGTTTGATAAGAACCTTAAAGTTATGGGTGTATCCGAATCCATTTATCGAAAAATTGATTGTCGAAACCGATATTACTGAGGGGATCAAGACTTACAATATGGATGTGATAGACGTGACAGGTAAGGTCTGTTTTTCTAAAAAAGATATTGATAGTCAACAATTTAGCCTTGATTTGGCGCATTTACCAAGTGGTATTTATTTTGCTAAATGGGCAAAAGGCAATGATGTTTCTGTTTTTAAAATTGTGAAACAAAGATAAGAGGCATGACTTTAAATTGTTGTATGGTTTTATCGTTTTTTATTTGTCATTTATTTAAAAACGATACAACCATACAACAATTTAACCTTTCAAAATCTAAGATTTCTTATTCACCCAAAAAGCATTAAAATCTTTAAACGGATAGAACAATGCACTGCAAGGTTCATGCGCTGTTGGAAAATGTTTACCAATCAAAAAAGTCAACTCCTCCCCTGCCCTATCGTTGTCAAAATAGGTATAAATTGTCGAAAATGCACGTGATTTTAGGTAGTCAATCACCGTATTTTGGAAAGCAACTGAGTGCATGATGATGACTTCGCCTTCCGTTAATGTATTACCATAGTACTTTACGGCGCTTAAAAAATCGAACATGCCTTCAAAAACGGACACTTTATTCTCCTTTTCATCCCCCCTCAGTATCGTGATGTCTTTTTCAACTATAGACCCTTTGAAGTATTTGTTGCGGATCTCGAACCCACCAGAGCGGTTGACAATCCCCATGGCGTAATAGTCCTTATTCGTTTCTTTTTGGGTATAAATGACTTCAACAAGGTATTTCTGTGCTGTTTTGAGGTCAATCTGACGTTCTTCAGTTAGGTAAGTAATAAGATGTGGGTTAATGATTATTTGAGCTTTTTTCAAGGACAATGTATCAGGCTTTTCAAAGCGTTTTTTAGGTGCATCAACCCTATTTTGTTCTGGAAATACGACCTCTAAAAAAACGAGTGCGTCAGAGACATCACAATTGTTGAACAACTGAACGAATTTAACCACATCGCCACCACTGCCAGAGCCGAAGTCATACCAAACGTTTTCTCGAACGTTGACATGAAAACTCGCATCGCGTTCTTGTGGACGGAAAGGAGACTTGTACCAAACATCGTTTCCATTATGTTTGCTTCTACTGGCTCCAAAACCCAATTTTTCCAGCAGGATACTGAGGGGTATGCTTTTTGCTTGTTGTGTCGTCATCTCTTAGTTTTCATTTTATTTTTATAAATATAAAACCCTACTAAAGTTCACGTTGTCCCTACCGATTTTCCGCCCCCGCTCGCTGCCCTCATTTTTTTCTTTTCATCAATAAAAAAAATTCATTTTAGACGAATAATATAGGAATAAAAAGATAAAGGATACTATATAGGTTTACATACCAAACTTCACGCTGCTAACATACCAAACTGCACGTTAATAATTCCTTTTTGCCTACCAAAGTTCACGTTGATAACTTTAAAACATAGATATTTTTCTTGAAATCTACCAAAGTTCACGTTGATAACTTTTTAAACCATAAATCATGGGTAATCTATACTAAACTGCACGTAAAGATTTTTGTCTTTATACCAAACTGCACGTTAATAAAGCACAAATAAGACCACAGAAAACCATATTATTTCAATTTCATACCAAACTTCACGTTAGTTTAGTGAACAAATCAGGTATTAGTATTGATTTTGATGGTATTGGCGACGGCGAATGAAACATAGTCAAACCTCTGTTCGGATCCTCTTCGATACGTGCATCTGGGTATTGCGATTTTACAGTGAGCAAAGTCTTTCTAAATACCTGTTTGAACTTAAACATTTGGTCGTAACCATAGCCAAATTGCTCTTTCAAAACCTGCCAAGCGATGAAAATGGGCTTATTTGGATCAATGCGGTGCAGACGTTGCGCGAGCCATGCATATATATCGAGTGCCATCGCATTGTGTGACAAAGCGGCTAATGCCCTTTCGTCGAGTGGAATGGCATGATTCGATAAGCTGTTGAAGTAGTCTTCAGACAACAAAATCTTAGAAGTCCACATCACTTTATTCTTCTCGTCTTTCGGAAACCAGAGGTTAAATGCCTTGACAATTTGCATATTGACCTGTAAACTCTCTTCACCGTTGAAATAACTGATGCTGATGATAGACGAAGTGAGGCGGCGCAATTGCTCTTTCACTTCCTTAATTGTTCGTCCGTCTGTGCCTAGACCTATTTTTTTTATAAAGGCAGTCATACTTTCTTCAACGTCAACGACACGACTTTGCGATTTGATGGCTTCACTATTGATATGTGCCAAAATCAAACGCGCCTTTGTTCCATATGGTAATCCTACAAACTCATAATCACCTGTTGCCGGATTGGCTGCATGATTTGCTTGCACCGCTAGACTGACATTGCCTTGTTTTTGTTGCCAAATAACCGTTTCATCACCCGGGTTTCTGTAAGGTAAAAACGTTTGACACAAAGCCGAATGTTGAAAAATAGCATCTTCTATGCCTGCCCGATCTATCCGTATCGTCATGGAGCTGTCCACTAAACGACTGAGTATGCGGCTTGTCGTGTTGCCACCGGTATTGTCCTTTTTTGCTGCCATTTATGTTTTGGTTGTATTATTCCCCTCAATACGGCAAAAGAAGTGAAATATTTATTTAATTATCTAAAAATTATTTACACTTTTATTTAAATAATATTTATGCAAATATTATTTCGTTTCTCGGTCTTCCCTTTTCCTTTTTGCGAAATAGTTGTCAGAGAAAAAAGCAGATTAATTTGATTTTAAGCGAGCGCAATTTTTGAATTACGAATGTAGCATAAAATCCTAAGGATTGGCTGTCAGCCCAAAAAAAACCTTTTTATACTGAGGGGGGGGATAGCTGCAATTCCTATTTTATTATTTGAGCATTGTGCAATAAAATATTTATGTTTTTGCATAAATATTATTTGTACGTTTATTCTTTTATTTAAATAATATTTATGCAGAACATTTTTTGCATTTTAAATATCGGCACATTTTGTATTTTTATTTAAAACCCTAAATAATATTTATTTAAAAATATAAATCACAAAGCCCCACGCCTGCGCATATCCTCATAAATGAGTTCGAGCATATATTCACGCATCGTGATGGTACGTGTAAAGGTGTG
>JAYSQG010000471.1:0-3153 GCA_043721685.1 Saprospiraceae bacterium
TGGGCAATTTCCAGATTTGGCTGGGCGGTTTGCCTGTGCCTCAAAAGGAATGGGGACGTGACAAAACCGTTCAATTGTTTCAGTTTTTTGTAACGGCACGACATCGAAAGGCTTTGCACAAAGAACAAATCATGGACAGACTTTGGAATGAAGACGGCGACAGTGGCGACTCGTTGTTTAAAGTCGCTTTGCATGGCATCAATAAAATATTAGAACCCAACAAAAAAAGCCATGCGGATGCACATTATATAATGCGTCAAGGCGTGACCTACCAAATGAATTTTGAAGACGTTTGGGTGGATGCCGATGCATTAGAATCATTTATCGCCTTGGGCAATCAAACGCTGAATGAACACCCCAACATCGCTCAAATGGCGTATCGAGAAGCGATTGACCTTTATCAAGGCATGTATTTACCGAATCGGCTTTATGAAGACTGGTCATCTGATGAACGTGAACGCCTTCAAGTCCTTGCTTTAGGTGCTATCATTACGCTTGCAGAATTGCTCGTACAAGAAAACCCCATGGAAAGCATCCGCCTCGCCCAAAAAGCCCTGCTGATAGATGCCGCGTGGGAAGACGCTTACCGCATACAGATGGAAGCCTATTTCCTAAAAGGCAACCGACCTATGGCGATTAAAACCTATCAACAATGTGCCAAAGTATTAGAAGAAGAGTTTGATATTGAACCGCTGCCAGAGACGAAACGGTTGTTGAAGCGGATTCGGAGTGAGTGAGATTTATCTCGTTAATCTACTAAGAAAAAATCCAAATCCGCATCATACGGATGTGCTTTCAAGTATGTTATCCATTTAGACAAAAGCAAAACACCTGTTGCATTTTGTTTCTTCAACGCTTTGAACAGTCGTTTGAAATGATCATCTTTTTTACTTTTCACTGATTTTGAATAACGTTTCAATTCATTGAAATCATTGGGTAATCCAAAATCTAACATATCTATACCGACTGCTTCTGCATTTTGGATAATCCATTTTTCCATTGCAGGCATAATTTGGATAAAATAATGGTTCTTGGTCGGATGTTTAAGCAGGGTTAATTGAGCCGTACTAACAATTTCGTTAAACGCTTTAGCATATTCAATCTCTTTTTTATCCTTATCAATAATGCCGAGGGCAAAACCATCTTTCAATGCCTTATCTTCTATCATCTTTTTAGCAACCATCGTACAACCCATTTGATGATTGTAGCCATTTCTTTCGGGCGGCACAATCGTTTCTATTAAGTTCGTATCAACGTAGCATTCGGGAATAATGTGAAAATCCATAAGCTAAATGAAGGTTTCGATGTTGGTAAATAAATCAACACCGTATTGATAAATCTCATAGAGTTGTTCCGCACTCAATCTTTTGACAATGGTCTCACCATTTTGTACATCAACAACAAATACGGACAATTCATCACGTCCATTTTCTAACAAATCATTCAAAACGAACGGACTGTGCGTTGTGATAAAGAATTGATTGCTCTTAGAATAAATCATTTCCTGAGTGATGTCAACAATATAAGGTGGAAACGAATGTGCTTCGGGTTCTTCAAACAACAAAACTGAATTAGAATTGGAGGCAATTGCCGTTTTATAGAAAATAATGCGTTGCAAAGTATCTGCGACTGAACCATAAGGCATTGAAAATATAGTCGGCATATCATCCGCTTGATTCTTGATTTGTTTCGCAAGCCTTAAACTCTTTGTTCCTTTATCGAACAAAAACTGTAATTGATACGCTTTGAACAATTCCCGACACGCCTTATTGAGTTTTGAATGCGTTTGAAGAATATTTAAAAGGTTTTCACCAAAAGGAAAAGCAAGGGCACCGTTAGAGTTATCCGCTGATATTAAATTGATGCCGTTTGTTTTGAAAACATATTTTTTTACAGCACTTTTAAAATCAATGAGGTCAGACAATGGGGCATTTAAACGCATGAACCCCTCAAAGAAATCGTAAACAATTTCAAAATTGTACAGATTTGAACTCATTTTAATAGCCTGACTGTCTTCACCATCAAAAAACAATTCTGCTTCGTTATCAATTCTAATGAGTTTTTTAAATAAAGGTGAGCTAAATGGTTTCGTCTCATTCAGCATACCAAACAAACTCAAAGCCTCTAAAATATTCGACTTCCCCACATTCGGTCTGCCAATCAACACATTAATACGGTTGCAGTCTTTCAATTCGACGGAACGGAGAGACTTAAAGTTCTCGATTGTAATGTCTGTAAAAAAGGCTTTATTCATCTGAATTTTATTTTTATTGGACAAAAGTACGGTGTTTTGATGAATTTCTGTTCCGACTTTGTTTACAATCTTTTAGATACGACAAGCCTTGAAAATTGGGTGTTTGCAAGACTCGCGATTTAAAGTTAGAGATTTATAAACAACTCTTACATATCGGGTTCTCCTAAAAACAAACCCCGATGCCCTTTCCCAAATCCTTCTTTTCGACTCAAGCTAAGATAATCAATCAAAGACTTCGTTATTTTAGCCGTTTCTCTTTTATATTCCTCAAAACTAAGCACACCATTATTATTAGCTTTTGTCAAATCTTGATAGCGTGATTTCAATAAGGCAATGTCACCAGTATTGGGCAGCGCATCAAAAGCTTTGTCTATTTGACCGTCAGCAATAAAATCCAAAAGTTCAGAACGCACACCTTTTGACAAAGCTAAATCTGCTAATTGCGTCGTCTCATCGAACAGACCCCTCAGTATATCGGCTGCCGTAAACTCTTTGCGCGACTTATTGCATTTCAACGTATCGTTGGCTTCTTTGGCTTCCAAAACGTCTTCGTATTCAAATTCAAAAGGTGTGCGTGTCGATTGACATTTTTCGCAAGCGCACAAAATAATCTTCGATACGGTCACCTTGTCTTCAAAAGGTTGATTGACTTCGCGCCAATTCCGCATAATCGTCCGAATCAAGATTTCGCTGTGTGTGCCTTTGGCGGTGATTTCGATTTTATTGTTCCGCCAATTGTCTTCAATTTGGACTTGAACGCCTTTTAAACCCAAATTGCGTCCGTCTAAAACCGCGCCTTTGCTGGATAAATCAGTGAACTTGTGCCACCCACGTCAATCCAACTTGTGCCACGTCCGTCAGTCCAAATTGTGCCACACAACACCCACCTAAATAGGGGA
>JAYSQG010000472.1:0-13212 GCA_043721685.1 Saprospiraceae bacterium
ACCTTATAAATGTAAATAGTTGATATTCAATATAGAATACAATTTTTAAAAACATATTAATAATCGGGTCGAAACTTGTGATGTATGGACAGCCTTTTAAAGTATCCGATACGTGTACACCCTAAAACTACAAATCAGGCTCAACATCACCTTCTTTAAAGTCTGTCTTTCTCTTACGGTAAAACATTTTACCATCCAATTCTTTTTCAGATTCCAAGATGCGAATATCATCATCTAAGCCACGTGTTCTGGTAACGATGGAAGTATAAGTCGGGTCAGTTACGCCATTAATCACACGCGCCCAATCGAAAGCGGGACCAATGTCCGCTTTGTCTTTACGATAATTGACATGTGTCACAATGCCTTTGAAACTAACTGCTTGTGAAGTCGGCTGATAACGCACTGATTCAGGTAAAAAGGCACGTGGAATATTGTATTTAGCGGTTAAATAACGCAGTAAAATGATGAGTCCGTCGTATTGTTCATCAGAAAAGGAAGCGAAATAAACGTAAAAGTCGCCATCATTACCCCACGGTTTATCCAATTTAATATAGGCATCTTTATCGTCAAGCGTACAATAAATGTCACCATAACCATTGTAAAGGTCATTGCCTTTCAGCTTCAAAGGGCCATAGTTCGACAATTCAATTGCCACACTTTTGCGGCTCACTTCTTTATGATCCTGAATCGGATTGGGTCCAATATTAAATGCCCAATAATCAGGACTAAACAACCTATAAATACCACCATCACGTGCCACAACCAAAGGCACAGACACATGCTGATCGTCTTTCATCAAAGTCGCCAAGTCGCCCTGTATGTTCCCCTCAGTAAAATGCAGGACAATTTGCGATTTAGGATATTCCTGTGTGTAGAAAAAGTTTTGCTTGCTGCGTTCTGGTGCTGCTTTTATGACTTGCATCATCAGCGATGGTTCGCCTTTGACAGAAACGAGGGCGGGCATTTCGATGTTAAATGCGCCATCAATGCCATCCTTACGCATCATAAATTCTTTTTGGATGACTTGTTCAAATTTCTTCATAGAGAAAAGGTTTTTAGTGATTAGAAAAATAAGATGATTCAATAAAGTGCTTTCGCAATACTTTATTTTGAACAAAGCTAAATAAAACAAATTAGTTAAGGTAGAAAATGCCCATAAAATATATTTTTATCATAGCATTTTATACAACTAAGGGAGATTACCTATAAAGAAGATATTAATTTCAGCGAAACCACTACCCCTCAGTATATTAAGTGTAAGTGCTTAGACAAAATTATAGAAGTCAAGTCAAAATAGGTCTTACTTCAAAATAATTCAGTTTATTTGTCCTAATATTATCACCTAAACACCAATTCTCTTATCATTCATTAAAAGATTCATTATGCAAAACATGAAACAGTCTATTTTTTTACTACTCTTTTTACTGCCGCTTTGTATGTCTGCACAATCCAGTCAACGACAAAAAATAAACATAGACGATGGTTGGAAATTCCATTTAGGTCATGCTGCCAATCCTGAAAAAGATTTTAATTACAGCATTTCAACTATCTTTTCTAAATCTGGCGGCGCACCACGTACAGCTATTGAACCACAATTCAAGGACAGTGCTTGGCAAAACATTAATTTGCCGCATGATTGGGTAGTTGATTTGCCTTTTGTTGAAGTAAAAAATGCAGATGTGGAGTCACACGGTTTTAAACCCGTCGGTGGCTTGTTTCCCGAAACGAGTATTGGTTGGTATCGCAAGCATTTTGCCGTTGCCAAAGCAGATTCAGGCAGCCGTTTTCAAATACAATTTGATGGTATTTTCAGAGATGCAAACATTTGGGTCAATGGTTTTTATCTCGGTAACAACAAAAGTGGTTATGTCGGAGCAGCTTACGACATCACAGATTTCATCAATTTTGATAAAGACAATGTCATCGTTGTGCGTGCAGATGCCACGCAATATGAAGGTTGGTTTTATGAAGGTGCAGGCATTTATCGCCACGTTTGGCTCAATAAATTCAATAATACACACATAAATACTGAGGGGGTGTTTGCTTACGCCAATGTTCAAAATAATAAAGCAACCGTAACGCTAGAAACCAATATGGTCAATGAAAGCCCTTCAAATTCTGCTGTCTCTGCCCTCGCCTATTTGACCGATAGAGACGGTAAAATCGTTTCAAAATCAACAGAACAAGCCGTTTCTTTAAACATCAATGAAGGAAAAACAACTAAACAAACGATAGAAGTAAACACGCCGCGTTTGTGGTCGCTTGAAGACCCTTATCTCTACAGAGTTGTGGTAGAACTGAAACAATCAGGAAAGATTATTGATACTAAAATACTTCGTTTTGGCATCAGAACCGTCGAAATTAAGACAAATGGCGTGTTTTTAAATGGAAAACATGTAAAAATACAGGGTGTAAACAACCATCACGACCATGCCGGCGTGGGCAGTGCTTTGCCCGATTATCTACAATATTATCGTATTGGTCTTTTGAAAAACATGGGCGTCAATGCGTATCGGACAAGCCATAATGTACCCACGCCAGAGCTTTTAGATGCTTGCGACAGTTTGGGTATGTTGGTCATGGACGAACAACGCCTCTTGAACAGCGGTGCAGAATACATGAATCAGTTTGAACGATTAATGAAACGCGACCGCAGCCACCCCTCAGTATTTATGTGGTCAATTGGCAACGAAGAAGGTTGGATTCACACTACAACCCACGGTAAAAGGATTGCCCAAACCTTTATGGCTAAACAAAAAGAATTAGACCCGACTCGAACGTGTACTTATGCAGCAGATTTGGCGAATGTCTATAATGGTGTGAACGAAGTCATTCCTGTTCGCAGTTTCAATTATCGGGAATATGCCGTTGCTGATTACCATAAAGACCACCCCAATCAACCCCTTTTGGGTACTGAAATGGGCAGTACATTGACAACGCGGGGTATTTATGAAAAAGATACGATACGAGGTTATGTGCCTGACCAAGACATTACTTTTCCTTGGTGGGCAAGTACGGCTGAAAAGTGGTGGCAATTGGCTGCGCCCAATGATTTCTGGCTCGGCGGTTTTGTCTGGACAGGTTTTGATTATCGAGGCGAACCAACGCCTTATACTTGGCCCAATATCAATTCTCATTTTGGGATTATGGATATGTGTGGTTTTCCAAAAAACATATATTACTACTACCAAAGTTGGTGGACAGACAAAGATGTGTTGCACATCTCACCACATTGGAATTGGCGTGAGAAACGCGGAAAAGAGATTGAAGTCTGGGTCAATACCAATGCCGATGATTGTGAACTGTTCCTAAATGGCAAAAGTCTCGGCAAAAAAGACATGCCTCGCAATGGTCATTTGACATGGATGGTCAAATACGAACCAGGGAAATTAGAAGCTGTGGCGTATAAAAAAGGTAAAAAACTGACCGCAAAAGTCGAAACAACCAATCAACCTGCCGAAGTGGTCGTCACGCCTTACAAAACAACGACATTAGCCGACGGCAAAGACGTAGCCGTTATCAATATCAGCGTCGTGGACAAAGAAGGACGTGAAGTGCCTGATGCCGACAATTTGATAAAATTTTCAATCAGTGGCGACGGTAAAATCATCGGTGTTGGCAATGGCGACCCAAGCAGTCACGAACCTGACAAATGTACTGAGGGGTTATGGCAACGGGCTTTGTTCAATGGCAAATGTCAAGTCATTGTGCAGTCAGGTACAAAAGGTGGTATGATAAAGTTTGAAGCCAAAGCAACGGGTTTGTGGACGGGTTCAACAGATATTGTCACTGTTTTGCCTGAAAAAGCGGCTGAAATAAGTGTTGATAAAACCTATCAACGCACAGGTGAAGCGGCAAAACCACGACTTGTTGATAAAATGTTGGGTGCCGATATTTCTTTTCTCCCACAATTGGAAGATAGAGGTTTGAAGTTTTCAGACAAAAGCGTTGAGGGCGATGCTATACAGATTTTGAAAAACCACGGCTTCAACTATGTCCGTTTGCGCATTTTTAATGAGCCTGCTAACGACAGCGGTTATTCGCCCAAACGTGGCTTTTGCGATTTGGAACACACCAAAGCGATGGCTAAACGGGTGAAAGCAGCGGATATGAAGCTCTTGCTCGATTTT
Source organism: Saprospiraceae bacterium (assembly GCA_043721685.1). Classification (GTDB taxonomy): domain Bacteria; phylum Bacteroidota; class Bacteroidia; order Chitinophagales; family Saprospiraceae; genus JAAFJT01. Next base: position 4,131 of record JAYSQG010000472.1, read on the forward strand.
CATTACAGCGACTATTGGGCAGACCCAGGCAAGCAGTTCAAACCCGCCGCATGGAAAGGTTTGTCTTTTATTGAATTGAAAAAAGCCTTGTACGATTATACCAAAAAAGTCATGCAAGAACTCAAAGACCAAGGCACAACACCCGATATGGTTCAAGTCGGCAATGAAATCAATCACGGCATCGTTTGGCCAGAAGGCAATGTCAACAATCCCGATGGTTTGGCGCAATTGCTGAACGCTGGAACGGCTGCCGTTAAATCGGTTGACCCCTCAGTAATTATGATGCTACACGTCGCTTTAGGTGGTCAAAACCATGAATCGGTCAATTTTATTGACAATATGCTGGCACGTGGTGTACAATTTGATGTCATTGGAGAATCTTATTATCCAAAATGGCACGGCACATTAGATGATTTGCGCGATAATTTGACGGATTTGGTGCGTCGTTACAACAAAGATGTTATCGTTGTCGAGTATTCTCAATTGAAAAATGAAGTCAATAAAATCGCTTTTGAATTGCCTGATGGCAATGGGAAAGGCACTTGTATTTGGGAACCCCTCAGTACATGGGAGTCTATTTTTGATAAAGACGGCAAATCGAATAGTTTCCTTGCGGTTTATGATGAATTGAGTCAAAAATTCATACTCAATAAATAGAGAAACACGAGGCTGTATCAAAAGTGCCTTTTGAGACAGCCTCGTATTGTTAATTTTCACCTATTCTTTAACAGAGACATCTAAAATCAATCAACAAAAATGAAAAAAGTAAATGTGTTATGCGGTCTTGTCATGTTGACAACTTTGGTATTTGGACAACCCTATAATCCACCCGCATTGAGCAGTATCAAACAAGAAGACCTAAAGAAAGACCTCTACGCTTTCGCTGATGCCCACTTCAACGGACGTTCTGCTGGAACCTTAGATGAACTGAAAGCAGCCACTTGGTTAGCTGAAAAATATCGTTCAATCGGTTTGAAACCCGCTGGCGATGATGGCACTTATTTCCAATTCTTCAATTTATGGCGCAATCATGTTGCTGATAATTCAAGCATTGAAATCAATAACAAAAAATTAAACCTTTGGAAAGATGTCGCTGTGTCTCAAATGGCAAACGTCCATTTGGATGCACCCATCGTTTATTTGGGTAATGCTTTGGACATGGATGTCAATACCCTCGATGTCAAGGACAAAGTTGTTGCCCTCGAAGCCAATCCCAAAGACATCAGTTTAGATGTGTCGCTACCGACTTGGCGCTACAATCGTTACATCTATGTCAAGTACGGCTTGCCTTTATTGAAAAAAGGGGCGATTGCCATCATTTTCATCGCTGACGACACTGCTGAAAAAGCTTGGGACGATGCCAATGAAAACTTTAAAAGAGGCACTTACGACATAGACGGCGGACCAAATGTCGATGTAACGACAACTGTTCCCGTCCTTTGGCTTCATGCGGATGCCAAAAAGGATTTGGAGAAAAATACAGCTACTCTAAAAGCACACATCATTCTGTCCAAATACGCCTACCCTTCTGTCAATGTCGTGGGTATGATTGCGGGAACGGATGCAAAATTAAAATCAGAATATCTGATGTACAGCGGTCACACCGATGCACATGGCATTAGAAATGAAATCAAAAATGATTCAATTTATTATGGTGCAGATGACAATGGCAGCGTCAATGTCGCTATGCTTGCCAATGCACGCGCTTTTTTCAAAGATCCTGCTAAACGTTCCGTTTTGTTTGTCATTCATGGCGCCGAAGAAAGGGGTTTATTGGGTTCCAGATATTATTCAGCACATCCTACCGTACCCATTAACAGTATTGTTACGGTTTTAAATGGCGATATGATTGGTCGCAACAACCCTGATAGTGCGACTATTTTAGGCATGTTACCGCCTCATCGCAATTCACTTGATTTGGTCAACATGGCATTAAATGCCAACAAAGAAGGACCAAACTTCAAATTGGATACTTCTTGGGACGATGTCAAACATGTAGAAGGCTGGTATTTCAGAAGTGACCATCTGCCTTATGCCCGTTTGGGTATTCCCGCTTTGATGTACACGACTTTGTTACATCCAGACTATCATACGCCGCAAGACAATGCCCAAAACATTGATTATGCAAAACTCAAGAAAATGGCAGATTGGATGTACCGAACAGGTTGGAAAGTTGCCAATGCCAATACGAGACCCGCAACGGATAAAGATTTTAAATTAGAAAGGTAAAACTGTCAGAAATCAGTTACAGATAATCATTTTGCTAAAAGCAAGAAGCTTTTGCGGTTTGCAAGAAGCTTTTGCAAGACGCAAAAGACAGGTGCTAAACCAGAAATATAATTGAGACTAAAGACATTCAGGACTTAGCTAAAATGATTGAAGCCAATCGCCTTTCTGTGGCGCAATGAGATAATATCTTTTCTTAAATCAAAAAAGTCTTGCAAAACGGTGGGTTTGCAAGACTTTTTGGGGATTTTATACTGAGGGGGTCATAAATGCATTGAAATTCCTGTTTGAAAAGTTTGAGAGAACAACTTTTTAGGTTTAATGAATAATTTAGCAACGCCAATATCATAGTTAAAGACTAAATCTGTTTTGTTGTTAATTTTATAATTAAACCCAGCCATTAATGATTTTATGTGCGCTAAAGGTTTATATACATTAATACCAAAAGCAATTTTAGGAACGAATCTTCCTTTCGGATAAATGTATTCAATTTGGAAAGGAAATCTAAAGATAGGTGTATTAATATTATTCACATTTACAGTAGAATATAAAATACCTGTTAAATTCACTTTAATTAACGGCACTTTTTTTTGATAAATGATACAAGATTCATCTTTACAAACAGCATTGTGATAGTCTTTTGCTAAATTAATTAAAGTATTGTGTTTGGGCTTTTTCATATCTTCAATACGAGACTTTAACTTTGGTACATCTTGCATATAATAATTCAAAATACCAATATGTAGTGTGGATTCATACTGATACATCTTATCATTATGAATCCACCCAACTCTTGTGTATTCATACTGATATAGCTTAGCAGTATCTGCCAAAATTTTCTCTACATAAGTCAATTCGGTTAATTTTGTACCTTCTTTCTCAATAAAAAAGTGATCCCCTGTTTTGTCTCTGAAATAATACATACTTATTTTGCCCTTAATTAGAAATTCTAAAAAGACTTGTTTTCCATTTACTTCTCTCGACACAAAAAATCTATCATCTTTAAATCTATAAGCTTTAATGTCGCTGGGCGAATATTTTACTTCTTTATCCAAGTGTTGAGGCTTAAAAACACATAACTGACTCATCAATTTATCGCCTCGATAATCAATATCGCCAATAAGTGTATCATTTTTCAAATTGATAACATAACCTGGACGAAAATCTTTTTGAGCGGTTAATAATTTTGATATTTGCGCTTTTTGAACGCCCACCAATTTGCCCAATTCTTCTTGTGTTAGATTTCTTTCTTTACGTGCCGTTTTTATCATATCGTTCATACTCAAAGATAATAATTGCTTGCTTGTATTTTCAATAAAATTGTTATTTTTGTCTTAAAATCTTCATAAAATGTCAGAAAAAGAAATATTAGCCTTACATGATGCACTCTATCAATATTTAACAGGATTGCATGAAAAAAATGCGTCATTCAAATTTAGAATCCGCCTTAAAGATGATGATGATTTTAAAAAAGGATATTGGTTTGTCGGTACGAAGAGTCATATTCATCTATCTTTTTGGGCTTATGAAAATGTAAAAAAAACAAAACATATCGTTTGGCTCTATCTGCCATTCGGTAGCCAAAATGTTTACTGTACATTAGATACTAATGCTCAAGATAATAAAGATCGCAAAAACTATTTTAATAAAATAGTTGATGAATTAGATTTTAAAAATGGTTTTTTTGAAAGAGAGTCGAATAAAAAAATCGAAAAGCAACAAAATATTTTAGCTACATTAGATTATTTCATAAAAAATGAAAAGCCTAAAATCGACGCGTACATAAGTAAAAATCCATTACCAGATGTCGTTGATTTTATTACCGATGAAGATTTTGCAAAAGATATAGAACGTGTAGAGAAGTATAGAAGTCAAACTTTAACAACAGAAATTTGGCAAAATACGCAAGTTTTATTAGAAGAATTCAGATTGAGTCAATATACAGAAACGCATTTATCGAATAATTTATCACGCCTTTATGTTGCCAATTTTCAAGGAATCAAGGAGTTAACAATCGAGTATTTATCACTGAACTCTCGTTGGATATTTCTGACTGGCGAAAATGGTTTTGGAAAAACATCTGTACTTCGCGCCATTGCTAAAGGATTTGTAGGTGACGAAAGTTTTGTACAACCAATGCCCCCAAACGCGCAAATATTTTTAAATGGTTTTATTAATAACAAACCATTTAAAAGTAATGCAATTGAAAAGCAAAATATAAAAATACCCATAGCTACTTATGGTGTTTCTCGTTTTCAATTGACAGCAAGCGACCAAACGGCTTCGGATAGAAGTCAACAAAAAACATATTCCTTATTTCATGATGATGGACAGCTTATCAATATAGAACAAGAGTTAATTACGACTTATGCTTATAATAAACCCCGATTTGAGCAATTGAGGAGTATATTTTTAAAAATAATTCCTAATCTAAAAAATATTAAGATTGATACGACCAATGGCAGTCCTAAAGTTCGATATTACGAAAAAGACGAACAAAATATGCCTTATGAAGCGGTTTCGTTAAACGAATTGGCTGCAGGTTATCGAAGTATTTTGACGATGATCGGTGATATGGTCATACGTTTATCAGAAAATAAGGAGACGATTCAAGAAGTATCGGGTATTGTTTTAATTGATGAATTGGATGCACATCTTCATCCAAAATATCAATATGAATTGCCCAAATTGTTATCTGATGTTTTTCCAAAAGTTCAATTTATCGCAACTATACACAGTCCAATTCCTATTTTAGGCTTGCCCCAAGACAATCAACCAATTATACTCACTGTTGAGAGAAATTTAGAAAAAGGCATCACTGTTGACCGAAAAGACGATGATTTTGATATTCGCCAGCTCAATCCAGAAGCCTTATTGACTTCTCCAATATTCAATTTTCAAACACTTTTTGCACGGGGGGCAAAACCGGAAACAATCATTCCAACCAGTGATTTTAACGAAGTCATTGAAATTGAAACCATAAAAAAACGGCTTAAAAACCTACGTGAAGCGGGTTTAGTGCAATAAATTTGAAAACATGCGAAAAATAAAGCCCTATTTCGAAATTGCGGATGAACCAAAAGAGTTATGGATAGAAGCTTCTAAAAAACGAAATAGAACTAAGCTAAACAATCCTAATGGTGATTCAAAAATTGAACTGGCATTGAGCCAAAAGGGGAAACATGAGTTTGATAGAGATGTTTATGGTTTAAAAGTGGTAAAAGATAAACTAAAAATCATTTTTAAATGCAAATGTGCTTTTTGTGAAACCAATACACATGCAGGGGCACATAAAGATGTAGAACATTATCGCAATAAAATCCACTATTATTGGTTAGGCTATGAATGGACAAATCTATTGCTATCCTGTCAAATTTGTAACAGAGATTTTAAAGCAAAACTATTTCCACTTGAAAATAATGCCAACAGAATCACCAGACATCCCCTCAGTATTACAGGTGAATTTGACCGTACACAATGTCATATTTTATCGGAAAGCCTTATAGCCGAAAAGCCATTATTGTTACATCCTGCTATTGATAATCCAAAAGAACACCTTGAATTTTTGTCCAACGGATTAGTCAAAGGCTTAACACTTAAAGGGAAAGAATCAATCAAAGTTTATGGCTTAAAACGAGATGAACTAAGAAAAGCGAGGGAAAACATTGTTCTTCAATTGCGCAAAGATATTTTGGAAGAGTACGAACACACAGTGCCAAATGCCGAGAGAATAACCATAGAAATAAGTAAAGTCATTTATAAACTCATGGCTCGAATTGAAAACGAAGAATCGGAATATATTGGATTTTCAACCTCTATCCTTGAAAACTTTGAGGCTTTTGTCATAGACAATCAAGCACAAGGCATTGACATGCCCGATAAAGACATTATGAGACAAGCAGCACGTGCCATTTTGAATTCGTAGATTTATGGTTGATGCTTCGCGCTATGAAAACTGATTTTTCACATGAGTCGTATTATAAAAACCAAAACGGCGAATCGGCTTTCTGTGGCGCAATGAGATAATACCTTTTCTTAAATCAAAAAAGTCTTGCAAAACGGTGGGTTTGCAAGACTTTTTGGCGTTTTTACTGAGGCGGGTATTGGAGAAACGGCGTAAATACAATAACTTGCACCCATAATAAAATTCAAGAAAAATGACATTAGAGCTATTAAAATCCGAAGTTTTGAAACTTAAAAGAGCAGAAATGTTCGATTTTGTTCAATTTGTGCTTCAATCTCTTAAAGAAAAAGAAACAGAGGGAGATGTACAGACACCTGATTGGCTTAAAATTGAAATTTCCAAAAGGGCTGCTGAAATGAAATCCGGAGACGCTGAATCATTTTCAGGAGAAGACATTTATCAAGAAATCATCAACAAACATGGCTTTGACATACCGACTACACGCCTTAGCTAAAAAGGAACTCATAGATACCGTTGATTAGCATGAAAATGAAAGAAAAGGTAGAGGAGCTAAGTTTTTTGTTGCATACTTGAAAACAATTAATATTGTCCTTTCCAATCCTAACGCTTTCCCGATTGACTTTGATGAAGTCCGCAAAGCCTATATTCCGAAGTTCCCTTACACGATTTTTTATGAAGTTGTAGGACAGGATGTCTTCATTTACTCCGTTTTTCATCAAAAACGAGAGCCTGATGTTTGGAAAGATAGAACAATTTAAAACTCAAAAAGTCTTGCAAAACAGTGGATTTGCAAGGCTTTTTTGGCGTTTTATACTGAGGGGGTACTTTTTACAATCAAGCCAATTTCAAAGTCGTATTGTCTAATTTAACGATAAAACTCACCTCTGCTTGCATCGCTTTAAAGACCTTAACAACCGTATCAATCGTTACATTATTCGCGCTGTTTTCCAATTTTGATATTTGCGCTTTTTGAACGCCCACCAATTTGCCCAACTCTTCTTGTGTTAAATTCCTTTCTTTACGAGCTGTTTTTATCATATCGCCAATGAGTTCCATTTGGAGTTTATACTCAAATTGGTCTCTTTTTGGTGTTCCAATTTCGCCAATAAATCGGTCTTTCATCTCATCAAGAGTATATGTTTCCATCATATTTTCTTCCATATTAAATTCTATTTTTATTAAAAAAATTAATTCTTAGTTTTTCAGCTTTTTCTATTTCTTTAGAAGGCACTTTATCCGTTTTCTTAATTATTCCATGTGAACAAATGACAAGCGTATCCTTTTTATCTCTTTTATCCCAAAAAGCCAGCAAACGATATTGCAGATTACCATATTCTGTTCGAAATTCCCAAATTTCGTTAGTCAGTTTCTTAAAAAGCTTAGGGTCATTATATTGTTCAGCTTTATCAATATTGAAAAGAATTTTCTCTTGTGCTTTTGGCTCTATTTCCAAAAAGAAATTTGCCACCTCTTTCATGAAAATTGTTCTAAACTTTCTCATATTTATATAGTTTTGTTCATAAAGTTTAATACAAAGTTAATCAAAGTTTCCTAATATGGAAATTTTTTTTCTAAGAAAAAGGGAAATGCCTTTTCTTATATCAAAAAGTCTTGCAAAACGGTGGGTTTGCAAGACTTTTTTGATTTTTTAAACAAACAAACTATATTTCCTTATTTAGGATTTGAATTATTTTTTTTTGAACTAAATAAACTAAATCTTACCATCGCAACGGCAGCTGCAATTGGAGTCGCAATAACGCCTACAATAAACTGTGAATCTGCAGAGATATTATAACTAAGTTTAAGAAGAAATAGTAATGGCGTTGAGATAAAGAAAATTACAATAAACCATACAAAAAACTTTATTAAATCATTATCACTTTCAACTAATGATTTAATTTTTTGGAACAAGCCAAGTTTAACTTTAGCAGATTCTTCGATTGTAATTGAAGCTAAAGAATTAGTCTTTTGAGAAAATAAATACACATACTCATTTATATATTGCGAGTATTTAGAATTTGTTTTATTTCTAAGTTTATCTATTTCACAATAATGACTTTTAAGTAATAGCTTTAAGCATTCAATCGTATCATCTATGTCAATATAATAGTCAATTCTTTTTATAATTTTATCTTCAAAATCTTCATATGCTTGTAAAACCTCTTTATTCATATTATTTACTTCAAACCATGAAAACCTTTTTTCTATTTCTTTGACTATTTCTTGGCTTCTGATGTATGTTTCTCGAGCCTTATTTTTTAAGGTAAAATTCTTATAATTTGATAAATGCCAATACTCTTTTAGATTTTTACAACTGTTAATAGCAAAATACTTATCTTTATTTGTTAAAAAATTTTCAAGATATTCTATAGCTTTATATAAATAGCATAAAGATAATTTTTGTCTACTGAGTTGAATACTTTCATGTTTTTCTGACAATCTTATGAAAAACTTATAAAGCAATAGAAAAAACATAGACAATATTACCCAAAATATATAAAAATAATACTTCGTATCTGATATTAAATTCGGGCTAATTTTTTTTATACAAAAGTATACTTGTTTTGAAAAAAAAGCACCATTACTTTGTTCAATTGCTGCGGGTACAATCCCCAAAATTGAAAAAACAAATAATAACATAGAAGTCATTGATAAAAGTCCAAGAAATATTGGCTTCCATTTCTCCTTATTTGTCTTTTCAAATAAGGATTGTAATGAAGATACATATTGTCTTATTTCTTTTTCTAATTGCTCTTCTTCGAGTTGACCTCTCATTTCAAATACATTTAATTTTAAGATTTTTTTTTATGCAATTTTGAAGTTAGTTTAAGAAATAGACCTCGCATTGCAAGGTCTATTCTTATATTAACTAAAAGTGAATAAATTTAATCAAGCAGAACACGCCATGCAATCTGGATCATCCAAACTACA
>JAYSQG010000473.1:0-3720 GCA_043721685.1 Saprospiraceae bacterium
TTTAAAATTATTTCTAAAATTTCAGTTGCTGGCTTTTTAGCCTCTTTTGCTAAATATCTAAATTCAGTAATCTCAGATTCCCAATAGTCCTCTGGATAATATGTATTTACACTTTGAGGAACACCAGAGTCTATTGGCGCATAAATACAATCTATTATCCCATCAAGTGCTAAATGTTTAATCCTATATTTAGTGAAGAAAGCGTTAGATTCAGTAAATCCAATAATCAAAGCACCGCTTTGTTTGATTTCTTTCAAAGTACTTAAAACACCTTCATACAAGTATAGATTATTTTTTTTTAAGGAATTATATTCATGAATAATACTTTTTTGCTTTTCTTTTGATTTTTCAATTTCTTTTTTTTGCTCCATAGTTAAAGTTTCTAGCTCTTGATAAACAAACGAAGCTTCAGTAGTACCATAATTTTGATGAATTCTTTTGAAATCCTTTTTCAACTCTTCAATATCTACATCGAATTCTTCGCTAATCCTTTTCAGATATGGATCGAATGAATTATACCACATTGTTAACCAATCCCAAATTGTGTCATCAAGATCAGTCACTACAAAATTGACATTTTTTTTCACTTTTTTTTTCATTTATTGAATATATAAATTGTTACTTCTATCATTTTAATTGGTAGGCAAATCTAATAAAAAAAAACGCCTCTCATTATTTTCTTTGAATTTCCAATTGATAAATCTTAATTCTATCATGTCAATTCCCAAAGCGGCGAAATCATCATATCCTTGTCTCCTCGCCTAAAACATCGCAACCACTAATCGTGTCAGCCGTTTCTCTTTGGCTTCTTTAATCAATTTTAAAGCTAATTCAGACATGGTTTTCGTTTTTAGAACCCCGATATTAAGGATTTTGAAAGGATTTAATAGGATTTAAGCATACAGCTTTTTGATTTCTTTACGGATGACTTCTTTTATTTTTTCCCACGGCACTGTTTTAAAAAGCATCAAATCTTCATCGTGGTCGGCATCGTCAAAATAAGTAATGCTTCTCGATACCATTAATACAGAACCGTCTTCATATTTAGTATTGTAGAACTCAAAAAGTTGAGCGAGAGAATATTTTTTGAGCAAAAAATAAATATCAATAAAATCTTTTTTGCGTCCTCTGCCTGCGATAGCCGCTAATTTCATAGCTGCAATATCGGGCAAATCAAGTAAGCGCAAACCTTCTGTATGTATCACTTCACTGATTAAAGGATAGCGATAATTCACAAAATCTACTTTGACACCTTCGACGTTGAGAATGAGTATGTTTTTACTTTGTGAAATAATACGGACTTTTCCAATAGGTTGTAAAAGGTCGAGTATTTCTTGGGTTTCAAAAGGTCTATTCCCAAAGAAATCCAAATCAACAGACAGGCGATGTCCTATTTGCAAGGCAAGTGAAGTACCACCTACTAAATTGAAGGCAGACAATTCTGGAATGGCAATAATGTCTTTTAGGAGACCCAATGTTGGGGCTGCAATTGTTTTTCTATGTAGCATCTGAATTCTTCTTTTGGTATATCAAAAATACAGCTTAAAAAACTTAACGTTTTTGCATCTAAATCACGTGCTTGTAGCATTTCTTCTTTAATCCGATTGATTCCATAAAAAGCTTTAATGGTGCGCCAATCTTCAACAGTGCCGTACATGACGACGCGTTCAATGACAAAACGGGCTTTTTTTTCCCAATTTATTGTGTCGTATTGGGTATCCCAAAATATAACTCTTGATAGATTCATGTGCTTTTTATTTTTGCAACAAATTTAAACAAAAAACAACACCCCTCAGTATTTCCCTTGATTTTCCATATCCCGAATCTCATTTCTATCATAAACGCCTTCCAACAACTGCTGTATCATTACATCATCGCCAGAACTGTAACAAATGGTAATTTGTCGCTTTTCTTTTAATTTCAACAGATTCTCCAATTTATACAATTGCGGTGTTTCACTAATCGTACATTCAGAACAGCAACACGGCACCATTTCATCGGCTTTGATGCTCCGAAACCATTTTTTATGAAGAGATTCAACTTCTTCACGTATGCGTTGCAAGGCGTGTTTGCGATGTGTTTGTGGAATACCCATAACTTCAAAAATGATTTGCCGAATGCCACTTTTTGATTCTGCATCGTCTTCATACATCAATACACGGCTGTAGCTTTCAAGATTATTTTTATCCGTAGGAATAGATAAAATTGCTCCTTTTTTCCAAACAACTTCTTCATTATTCCTCTTTTCGATGTATTCGCTCAATCGAACAATCAATCGAGACATCAAACCTTTGGGCATAATCGGATATTGATATCGAAACTGCAAAGCACCAAATCGTTTTTCCCAAAAGAAATTTTCGGGTCGATTATCGGGCAAGAGTTGCGCGGCGACATAATGCCCTTCGGTGGCTTCGTAACAAATATCAAAATTGTTTTTGGTCATCAGTTGCAATATCACGTCGGCAGCGTCGTGGTTGTAGCCTTTTGTTGCTAAAAGTGCCAAAAACTCGGTTTCGGTGAATCGTCCATTGTTGCGGGCGATGCTTTCTTCGGAGAGGAAGGTATAAACGCCATCCACTGCCCATTGCGGACTCAATATCACCAAGCGGCGCAAACCTTTGTCGTTTTGAAAATGCAGCAACGAACCCAATTGATGTAAATAACCGCTTAACAACCATTGGTCTGCCTCTTCCGTAATGCCGTGTTTGGAACAGATGGCTGAAAAACGTTTGGTATCAATATAACACTCCGTTTTGGCTTCTTCGCGCAAGTCTTCACGCACAACTTTCCACAAACGCGGCAATTGCGATTTGACAATCGGCAGCGTTACGAGGCTTTGTTGAATCGCCTTTTGTAGATTGTCGAACCGATAATCATTTTCTGAAAAATCCACTTCGAGATATTGTACGTCCAAACTGTCTGCGTAATACTTTAATTGGTCTTGATACTGAGGGGGTGTCCCTGTCGAGTTGCCGCGTTTGTTGAATACCAAAAGCAAACGCACTTTTTCTATCGAGTCTTCTCTATCTCGCCCCAAAAGGCTGATGATTTTGAACCAATACGCCAAATTCGGTGATTCTCTACGTGCATCCATCATCAAAACATACAAGGCACGCGGCGTTAGGAAGAATTGATGTGTCATGTATTGCAATTCCTGTCCGCCGAAATCCCATAGATTGGCGTTGAATGTATTGTCTCCGATATGCGTGTGTTTAAAGGGTAAACCTTCGTGGATGTTGATGCCGTGGGTTTCTTGGGTGTTGCCGATTGGGTGGTTGTTGTCTTTTAGTTTTTCGAAGAGGGTTGTTTTGCCTGTTGCGCCTTCGCCTACTATTATTAGTTTGGCTTCGTATAAATCGATTGTGGCACCTTGTTCTTTTATTTGCTCCCAATAACGTAAAACCGCTTCATTTCCTTGTTTGGCTATTTCTTCTGGTGGATTATTGAGGGGGGAATTATTTGTAAATATTCCATCATCCTCCCATTTTCTATCGTCAAATTTCAATTCAACCCCTCTTCGAAGAATTTCTTTTAAAGGGTTTAAATCACTTACCAAGGTTGAAGAAACATCTATATATCGTATGTTTTGCAAATCTTTTAGTGGGCTTAAATCATTTATTTGTGTTCCAGAAACATTAAGATATTGTAAGTTATTCAAGCCATTTAGTGGAATCAAATCACTTATTTGTGTCCCAGAAACATTTAGTTTTCGTAAGTTTT
>JAYSQG010000474.1:0-8176 GCA_043721685.1 Saprospiraceae bacterium
GCCCATTGCGTCGAGTTGCAGAGTTGCGGCTTTGCAAAATACTGAGGGGGGTATTTTGTCTTCAACGGTTACAATTGCAGAACAAGTTGCGGTATTGCCCGAAGCATCCGTTGCAGTGAAAATGACGGTATTTGAGCCTAAATTGCTACAATTAAAGGCTGTTTTGGATAAAGAGCGTTGTGTAAAGCCACAATTATCAGTTGGGTTGTTGTCAATTTGAGCGACTGTCAGCGTTGCATTGCCGGCAGCATTTAACTGAATAGTTGCGGGTTTGCAAGATACTGGAGGGTCTGTCAAAGTAACTATAGTCGTTGATGAACACGCCAAATCATTGAAAGTGACCGTTACATTATAAGTCCCTGCACTCAAACCAGTAAAGAGCTTGAAAGTATCAGTTAAACCATTAAAAGTGAATAAAGTACCGCCAGTTTTTTGAAATTTCAGGTCGTAAGTAGCACTTGTTTTTGCCCAATCGAATTGAATGGCACCGTTGAGATCGCCATTACAGGTTAATTGTTGTTTTGTTGTGCCTGAAAGGGCGGCATTGGGAACAATAATAGTTTGAGTAACAAAAGACCAACTATTAGGCGAACCATTGCCCTCTATCTCATTGTCGTGAACGGCAATCGTATAAGTTCCTGGTGCCAAACCAAAGAAAGTCCCTGTGTTTCCTGAACCAATAAAAAGCGATGCATTTCCAGAACCGATGAGATAGTTATTACCACCATCTTTTGAAAAATAATAAGTGCCTGAACTCAATATACCACCAGCTGCGACAATGGTTATTGTGCCATCCGCGCCACTGCTGCACGTTGCTTTAACAGACGTTATACTGAGGGGGGCACAAGACGCATCTGTTGGCGGCGGCGTAAACTTCAAGAGTTTACCATCAGGGAAATAGGCGTTATTGGTTGTTACACCAGGATGAAGTGTCGGATTTGTTGGGTCATATGTGTTTTCAAAACGAGTTGCTGCGCCTTCTTCGGGGTTGTAGGCAATATAATTACCGCTGCCCAATCGCCTTCCAAATAAGCCGATGGTAAAGCCGTAACCCGGTTCTGTTCTGGCACAAGGGGCAGCCAAATTGGGCTCTGCCTTGTAGTTCATTTCTACTTTGTTCGAACCTTCATACAGCAGCAATTGAACGGAAATAGCATTGTTTCGGGGTGAATTGCAGACTTTATGCCATTGCATATTCCGCCATTCGACGGTAAAAATACGGTTAGGCGCAACACCTGACAGTTTATAATTGATTTGTGAAGCGACATTACCGCTATTGTTTGCTTGTAAATCGTCTCTAAAAGCGGCGATAAACGGCAATGGATTGTCCAAAAAAGCCGTATCGCAATCGCTGCTATTGCCGCCACCACCGTTGCCACGTCCTTTGTAATACGCATTGTCAAACCATTGGCTACTGACCATAAGTGGATTAATATGAGGATTGAATGACACCGCACCATTTTCTGAAACAACTAATGAATCGTAGTAAAAATTGTCAAATTGAAAGGAAAAACCAAGGGGAATGTACTTTGAAATGGAATCCGTAGCGCCTCTGTTGTACTTCGCTAACGAATCATTGAGGGGTGTTAAAACAGCATTTGCACCTATCAAATAAGTCAGCGTTTGGCTGATTGAATCTGCAACCCAATCCTGTGTATTCATTGCATCATTCAACTTGGAAAAATTGGTCGTTGATTCCAGCGTTTCTATGAAAGTAGTCGAACAGCCATTGTTATCGGTAATAATGAGCCGATAATCGGAAGGTTTTAAACCTGTAAAAACGCCATTTGTATTGGTTTGCCCATTCATGCTGTACGTGTACGGTGCGGTTCCGCCCCCAGCTTTGAAGTTCAATTCACCCAATGCATCACCACCTACACAAGGTATATTGATGTGTTTGGTTATGGTTTTGGTCAAAATTGGGCAATCGATGACATTGATTGTATAGTCATGGACATCGCCGACATCATACGTCGCGCAAGGGTCTGTGGGAATTGCTGCCAAAGGAACGCCTGCTGCAATGGTTTTTAGGCTGCGGACACGCATCCGATGATTGCCCGTTGTTGCAGTGGTAGGTATCTGAAAACTGCTTGTTGTTACCGTCGTGCTACTGGCGACCAATTCTCCGACATCTGTAAAATCGTTGTTGTCGTTCCAGTCAACCCAAATGGCGAAGCCTGCATTGGTTGTTGCACCTGTATTCAACTTAAAAGCAATGGTAAAATCGTAGGAAATACCCTTTACTACTGAGGGGGTCGTTGTGGTGAAATTTATATAATTTAAATGCTGACCACTCGAAGGAATCGTTGTGCAACCTGTTGCATCGGCGATAAGGGAGACACCATTTTTTGACAAATTAAACTGACTGATGTACACACCGAAGCCACCTGTTGCATTACAAGAATTGTTATACAACGGCGCACAATAAGGCGACTGTGCCGCAAGGTTTTGTAAGTCTGAAAACAGAAGTAGTAAGAAGTAAAGAGTAAGCCCAACGCGAGCTTTAGCTGTTTGCGTAAAGTTACAGTTCATGGACGATGCTTTTAATCAATTATTATCGGTTCGAGAAGCTCTAGTGTTGTGTGCGCCCCTCATTTTCTATACAAAGTATGGATGAGAACGTATTGTTCTTATGTTCGTTTTTACAAAAAGAAAGAAATGGTGTGTGTCCAAAAACGTCATTTTTTAAAAATGATTCAGTAAAGATGCGGTAGAAATTTTTGAAATCAAATAAAAATTATTGTTTTTTTTCGATTTTGAAGGTTTTATAATGTTATTTTAGAATAACTGGTGTTATTTAAAATGAATTTTTATTTTAGGATGGAAAATAAGAAGGCTGTCTTGGACGAGTAAATTATTAAACAGCAAGATAAGGGCATAAAAAAAGGTCGAGTTTATCAAGAGCATTTAATTTACTCTGATACACTCGACCCTTTGATTCCCGACTTTTTAAAATTCAATTATAAAAGTAGGAATGATCTTCAAAAGCGTAATCATTCATCAAGTTTACCCTTAACATTAAAGGCATAAAAGACATCAAATCTTCGTATTGATGTTCTACTATTTCAGCTTTTAGGACTTCAAAAAATGCTGAAACAGCAGCTTCAACTTCTATTTTAGAATGAAAAACATGTGAATGTTCCAAACCTGTAAGTGTACCTAAGGCATTAATGAATTCCTTGTAATCGAATTTTGCCGAAAATTCATTTTGCCATTCTTCTAAGTAAAGAGGTTTAATCTCGTTCGGTAAATAGGCAATCAAAGTACGAGAGGCAAAAAGCGGTATGCGTTCTCTGATTGTTTGAAAAAGCGCTGACAAAATGCTTTTGGCGCGTAAGGTATTACCTGGCATACCTAAAGCCGTTGCAAATTGAGCGACAAACGGGCTTTGCTGAATGTGTGCGTGACAGAATAGAGCTTTCATCGGCGAATCAATTTTAATCATTTGTTAAGTTAATAATAGTATACTGTTTTGCACTTGTCTAAAGTATAAAAATAAAAATAGGTAACATCCTTATAAACGGATGTTATTATTCGGTTGTTTCAATTTATCTATTTGATTTGTTTTCTGAATGATTGCAATATAAAGGGTGCTTGGATTTGATGCAATGATAATTGTCAGTACAAACAAAATTTTACAAAGTTATGATAGAAAAGATGCTTAAAAGCAATGGGCAGATTGTGAAATCTTTGTCAAATCACTTTTTTTGAGTACAAATACGCGATAAAAAAGTACGTCCACTATTTTGCAACACTTTACTAACCTTTTCGGTCTTTGTTTTTAATTTTGCAAAAAACTGCCTCCCTTAATGATAAAATGAACGGTTTAGAATATCAAAAATACTGAGGGGGGTAATTTAATTGTGTACTTTTCAAAATTCATCATTATTATATGAAGAACCTCCTTTTAAGCTGTGCCTTAACAATTATAAGTTTGCAAGCTCTTCAAGCCCAAGACCTTTATATCCCACGTGATGTGCAACAAGCCTACAAAAACGAAACCCGTTCGATGGATGGCAAACCTGGAAAAAAATATTGGCAGAACTACGGGCGTTACAACATCAACATTACTGCTACGCCGCCCAACCGTACTATCAGAGGTAATGAGTTGGTTATGTACGTCAATAACAGCCCCGACACGTTGCGCAATCCGAACATCAAACTCTTTTTGAACATCCACAAAGCAGGTGCGCCACGCGACGGCGGTGCTTCTGCCGATTATCTGATTTCGGGCGTTCACATTGATGCGGCGAGAGCCAATGGCGAGGCGATAAAATGGGCGGACGGCCCATTTGTCTATACCAATAGACCTTTGAAATTGCCTAAACCACTTGCGCCACATGACTCTGTATTGTTGTCTTTTGATTGGCATTACGATGTCTCTTTGGAAAGTAACCGCGAAGGGATGTTGGACTCAACCACTTACTTTTTGGCGTATTTCTATCCACGTGTGGCTGTTTATGACGATTACGCAGGGTGGGACAGAATGCCTTTCACTGATGGCAAAGAGTTTTACAGTGATTTTAACGACTATACTTTGACCGTTAATGTGCCTAAAAACTATGTTGTGTGGGCAACTGGTGATTTGAAGAATCCAAGTAATGTCTTGCAACCCGATTTTTGCTGCAAAATTTGAAAAAAGTTTGGTCACTGACGACCTCATTCATATTGCTACAAAAAAAGATAATGAAGCGAAAATCGTTACCGCACAAAAGGAGATGAACAGTTGGGTTTTTACAGCTAACAATATTCCTGATGTTGCTTTGGCATTCAGTGACCATTATGTTTGGGATGGTTCAAGCGTTGTTGTTGATAAAAATACCAAGCGCCGAGCAAGCGTTCAAGCAGCATTTTTAGATAATGCTTCTGATTTTCATCAAATGGTTGGGTTTGGTAAACACTCTCTGGATTGGTTTTCAAACAATATGCCTGGCGTGCCTTATCCGTATTCAAAATCAACGATTGTACAAGGTTTTGCCGATATGGAATACCCCATGATGGTCAATGACAACACGACACCCAACCCTGATTTTTCACGTTTTGTCGCCGAACATGAAATAGCACACACCTATTTCCCCATCATCACTCCGAGCAATATACTGACGGGTGCTGGTTTGGGCAACAACGAATACGGCAAACCTGCTTTGGGTTATCTAGCTGTGAAAGACCTTTTAGGCGATGTTTTGTTTAAAAAAAGCTTGCAAGAGTACATGAATCGGTGGAACGGCAAACACCCAACGCCATGGGATTTCTTCTATTCTTTCAACGATGCAGCGGGTAAAAGCTTGAATTGGTTTTGGCATAATTGGTTTTTTACCAATGGTTATATTGATATAGCGATTGATAAAGTGACTGCTAAAAGAAAAGGGTATATCGTCAATCTCAAAAACATCGGTGGTTTTGTTGCGCCTGTCGATGTGATTGTCACTTACGATGACAACAGTACCGATACCTTGCACCAAACGCCTGAATTGTGGCGCATCAATGCCAAAGATGCCGTTGTCAATATCAAAGCAGCTAAGAAAATAGTATCCATCAAATTAGAAGGCGGCATTTTTATGGATGCGGATATGACGAATAATGTTTGGAAAAAGTAGCGCATAAAAGTACCCCCCTCAGTAAAAATGCAATAAAAAACACATTGTCAGCATAAATCAACGTCATAAAGATGAACGACAAAACGTACAGAAACAATGGTGCCATCGGTGCTATTTTAGATGAATATGAGCGCGCAGTTCAAGACTTGAAAAACGTGCTAAAAACCGTTACGCCTTCGGAACTCATTGCGATTGTGGACGACAAAACTGCAGATGAGGATTGTCGTTCCATTCAAACCGTCTTAACCCATGTCGTGCGGTCAGGATATGGTTATGCGACTTATATTAGGAGAACTCAAGGAGAAAGTTTAAATTTTCCAGAACGTATTTTGTTGAACAATTTAGCAGATTACAACGATGCGTTGGATAAGATGTTTGCCTACAATGTTCAGCTTTTTGCCGATTATCCTGATGTCGCTCTTGAAGTGTTTGATGCGAATAAAAAGATATTGGTCAATTGGGGACAACTCTATGATATTGAACAATTAATAGAACACGCAATTGTACATATCTTGCGACATCGCCGACAGATTGAACGTTTTATTATCAAATTAAAAACGTAAGTGTATAAAAGATAACAAGAAGGCTGCCTCAAAAGGGCAGCCTTCTTGCTTCAAACTATGCGGGTTATAACAATGTTTTTTGAATTCTGAAAAAGAAATGTTATCATGTTAAAACCTAAGGGTTTTACAAGAAAAAGTTGCTTTTTAACACCGTTTATCCTTATTTTTGGCTTTTATTATACGACTGTGCTAACAAACTGTGAACCCATATACTTATAAAATAATACGAACACCGTAATGAACAAACACCACTACCTACAAATTTCCTTCCTTCTTTTCTTCTTTTCTGCTTTAATATCTGCCCTCAGTAGTCAAACACCCACAGCCAGTTTTGCTACTTGGAAAGACAATAAAAAAGCGGCTTATTCCATCATACATGATGATTACAGCGATTATGTCACAGGTATTTTTCAATATGCCGACCCCATAGCGACTTCGCGTGGCATTAAGCTTTGTTTTGGGGCAATTACTAATTTTTGTGGTGCCACGGAATGGGCAAATGCCCGCACTATGATTGCTCATGGGCATGAGTGCGTAAATCACTCTCACAATCATCTTTGTGGTGGTGTTGGTTCACAATGTACTGGACTTACGACTTACAATGCCTCTCAATTTCCAACTGAATTAGGTCTATCTTCACAGTTGATTGAAACCAACACAGGTGTTAAACCGCGTTTTTTCATCCATCCTTATGATGCATCCACTACAGCTATCATAAATTATTTGACAGGACTCGGTTATCTCGGCACACGAGCAGGGACACAAGCCATCGTGAATTCAGGTTCATTTACCGATTTTATGCACTTAAATTACTATGTTTATAGTCCAGGTTCACAAATTTCATTGCTCAATCAAGCCGTTGATCAAGCCGTAGCAGCAGGGGGATACACGATTCGTGAATTTCATGGCATCGAAGACGGTTCTTGGGCTGCTATGACAGTCCCCAACTATACAAACCATTTGAATTATGTGAAAACCCAAATGGATAACGGCAATATTTGGTCGGCAACCACGACAGAAGCCATCACATATAAAATGCAACGTGATGCTTTTGAACCTGTTGCCACTCGTTCTGCTTTGACAGGTGACATCACCGTTAGTTTTAATACACTTAAAACAATTGACCCATCAGTATTGAGCACGCCTGTTACACTTAACATTAATCTTAACGGCATTTCAGGTAATTTCAATGTGACACAAAACGGTTCGGCTATCTCCTATGTACGGACAGGCAATATCGTAACTGTTAACGTCTATCCACACCAAGGAACTGTTATTCTGAATAATATAGATAATACGCCACCTGTCCTTACTGCGTGTCCTGCCAATATCAGTTTGACAACCACAGGAACAACAGCAATTGCATCATGGACAGCTCCGACAGCCACTGACAATGCAAGTATTCCCATTGTCTCTTTCACCACAAGCCCAACAGCAGGTTTGACAAATGGCGGTGCGTTCCCAATTGGCACAACAACTGTTAAATACACGGCAACGGATGCTAAAAACAATACGGCAACGTGTAGTTTTAATGTCATTGTCACATTAATAGACCCTTGTGCTACAGATATTATACCTCCTGTTTTGACCGCCTGTTCTGCCAATATTAGTTTGACCACGACGGGCACAACGGCAACCGCCAGTTGGACAGCACCGACCGCGACGGATAATTGTACGCCTCCCTCAGTAACATTCACGACAAGCCCAACTGTTGGTTTGACAAATGGTGGTGCGTTCCCAATAGGCACAACAACTGTGACTTATACAGCGACTGATGCGAAAAACAATACGGCAACGTGCAGCTTTACCGTTCAAGTCACATTGATTGACCCTTGTTTGACGGATATTACACCGCCCGTTCTAACCGCTTGCCCTGCCAATATCAGTTTGACCACGACAGGCACAACGGCAACCGCCAGTTGGACAGCACCGACAGCGACGGATAATTGTACGCCTCCCTCAGTAACATTTGCCACAAGCCCAACCGTTGGTTTGACAAATGGTGGTGCGTACCCA
>JAYSQG010000475.1:0-4236 GCA_043721685.1 Saprospiraceae bacterium
TTTTTAAGACAAACCTTGTTTTGAAAAAAAATAAATATTTCAAAGCGAGGTTCGTTTTAAAATTTGTAGTATTTCTTCAATTAACATTAAAATTATTTATTATGAATAAAACAAATATTAAAATAGTATTATTTCTTTTAATTGTGTTAGCAAACAACAAGATTTTATCTCAAAAAACCTTATCAATGGATCAATTTGCAGGAAAGGCTATTAATGACTCATTGCGTGCGATTCTCTATCGTGTAGAAGTTTCTGAACTGAATAAAAAAATAGAAGATTTCCAATCTTCCGGATGGGATAGCGGAGAACAATTCTTATATATAGGAAATATACCTCGTGCAATTGCAAAATTAACAGATTATAGTATAGCAAGAATAAAAACGATTGGGCAAGTACCAAATAAAAGCATCAGTTATTGGGGAGAACGGTATAATTCAGATTATGAAGGTATAGGTAGAAAAACTGTGAAACCTAAAAAAAGAAAAAAAGTTACTCAAGAAAACCTTGCTGAATCCATAAATAATATAACGAAGCAGCAAAATCAAGGTGACCCTGCTAATATTATGATATTGAATGTTTTAAAAATGACCTATGCTTTTAATGTTACTGATGTTGAAGACACTTGCGAAGTGTGGGTAGCTAAAGTAATTAACAAAGATAAGCTTTCTACTTTTGTTAAAAATGGCACTCATCACGATGCTGGTCATATTGATAAAGATGGCAAACACTATTTTAAACTTAGTTCTTTCTATTTGTCAGCAATTTGGAAATCCATTGAAGTTTATTCAAAACATATTGTGTATGATGAAACGGACGATTCAAGGCGATTTGAATTACTCATTGAAAACAAGTTCAATGATTTTGATACTGCAAATGAGGCATTGTTTCCTTTGGGTTTACGCCTTTTTAAAGAAAAACGCTTAGAAAAACTGAAGTTGGTGGAATTTCATGAGTAAATAGAACAAAGCGTTTAGCACATCTTGAAAACATACCCTCAGTATAAAAAGCAAAAAATCACTTTACGTGCAGTAAAGTGATTTTTTTTTAGTTGACAAAAAAACAAAAAGGGCAAAGGCACGCTTAGTGTCTTTACCCCCAACTTTATGCCATGAAAAAGCTTTGCCTTACAAAATTAGCAATTAGTTAAATGCCTTGTTGTCATTCCTTTATTTTTTTTTTGTAAAAAAATGAAATGATACAACTGACAAAACCAATCACTCTGTTACGCCTTGTACAAGTAATGAAACTTCATTACGTAGCACTTCAATAAAGCCTTTTTCGATAGAAAAATTGACTTTCCCACCGTCAGCTTTTGTTATCGCCACTTTGCCTTTTGACAAAGAAGAAACGATTGCAGCGTGATTTTTCAAAACCTGAAATTCTCCGCCAGTGCCAGGCACTTTGACGGATGTGATTTCACCATTGAAAATCTCTTTATCGGGAGTTAGAACCGTTATATTCATTCTCTTTATGATTAGAATGATAAATGATAAATGATGAATGATGAATTTACTGAGGGGGTAAAAATTCATCATTCATCATTCATCATTCATCATTAGATTAAGCTGCTTCCGCAAGCATTTTTTTACCTTTTGCAATTGCATCGTCAATAGAACCAACAAGGTTGAAGGCAGCTTCTGGATATTCATCCACTTCGCCGTCCATAATCATGTTGAATCCACGAATCGTTTCTTCGATTGGCACCAATACGCCTTTCAAACCCGTAAATTGCTCTGCAACGTGGAATGGTTGCGACAAGAAACGTTGAACACGACGTGCGCGCGTAACGACCAATTTATCTTCTTCCGACAATTCCTCCATACCTAAGATGGCGATGATGTCTTGTAGTTCATTATAACGTTGCAAAGTTCTTTTCACACGTTGCGCACAATCGTAGTGTGCATCGCCCAAAGTTTTGCGGTCAAGGATACGGCTTGTTGACTCCAAAGGATTCACCGCAGGATAGATACCCAATGATGCAATCTTACGGTCAAGTACCGTTGTTGCGTCCAAATGCGCAAATGTCGTTGCAGGAGCAGGGTCAGTCAAGTCATCCGCGGGTACGTAAACCGCTTGTACAGAGGTAATTGAACCACGTTTTGTTGACGTAATACGCTCTTGCATCAAACCCATTTCAGTCGCCAAAGTCGGTTGATAACCTACCGCAGAAGGCATACGACCCAAAAGAGCCGATACTTCTGAACCCGCTTGTGTAAAACGGAAGATATTGTCAATGAAGAAAAGGATATCACGACCGCCATTCGGGTCAGTCAAATCACCATCACGGAAATATTCAGCCATCGTCAAACCAGACAAAGCCACACGAGCGCGGGCTCCAGGAGGCTCATTCATCTGACCGAAAACAAGCGTTGCTTGCGAACCTTCGAGGGCTTTTTTGTCCACCTTCGATAAGTCCCAACCGCCTGCTTCCATAGAGTGAACAAACTCTTCGCCGTAACGAATAACGTTTGATTCAATCATCTCACGCAACAAGTCATTGCCCTCACGTGTACGCTCACCCACACCTGCGAAAACCGACATACCGTCATAACCTTTCGCAATATTGTTGATAAGTTCCATGATAAGAACCGTTTTGCCTACACCTGCACCACCGAAAAGACCAATTTTACCACCTTTTGAGTATGGCTCAATCAAGTCAATAACTTTAATACCTGTGAAAAGGACTTCCGTTTCTGTTGAAAGGTTTTCGTAAGCGGGTGGTTTACGGTGGATAGAATATGCGTCATCACCTTTTGGCACTTCGCCAATACCGTCAATGGCTTCGCCAATAACGTTGAAAAGACGACCACGGATTTGCTGACCGACAGGCATCGAAATTTGCTTGCCAGTGTCAACAGCTTCCATATTACGAGTTAAACCGTCTGTTGCGTCCATCGCGATAGTACGGACAGAGTCTTCGCCCAAGTGACGTTGGACTTCAAGAATGATTACTTCGCCATTGCCTTTTGTGACACTGAGCGCGTTCAGGATTTCGGGGAGGATTGAGCCCTCTGCCGAGAAGCTAACGTCCACGACTGGTCCGATGACCTGTTTAATACGACCGATATTTGCCATTTTCCTAAATTTATTGAAAATATATAGCTTTTTAGATGTGTTTTTCAAAAACGGTGCAAATTTACTAAACCTAAATGGATTACCAAACAAAATTTGGAACATTCCTTAACCATTTTTCATTAAAAAATGCCCCCCCTCAGTATATTTTGCCGTTTTTAGGGTTTGTTTTAGGAAAATATGGCTATGGAAAGACTTACCCAAATTTTGTGAAACCCCTAACTCTGCCTTTTTTACCTTACTCATCAATCTGTTTGGATGTTAACAAAAAAAGCTGATGCCAATAGGAACAACTCGACATGTGAACAACTCAATTAACCGCTAAATTTTAAGGTGCGAATCGTTAATGTTCAAAAAAAAACAAATGCATAACTCTATAATTTAAAGTCTTGCTCTTTTTGTAAAATTACTTGGCTATGTTAATAGACTACCTTAGCTTTGCGCCACTATTTAAATGACAACAACAAAACAATCATTTTCAACTAAAACTAAAAACACTTGCTAACCAAAGTCAACTAACCCATTTCATTTCATTTCATTTCATTTCATTTCATTTCATTTCATTGTAAAAATTGATTTGGAAAGGAAATATTTATTCGATATTGAAAGAACTTCAATATAGCTCATGCAGACGAAGCGTAAGGTCTGATGCGTAAGTGAGCTTTATGAAAAAAAACATAACACTTAAAATTAACTAAAATATCATAATGAAACTAAATAAAGGTTGCCCACTTTATAGATATGAAATCGCTGAGTTCTTCAAGATGAATGAAAAAAAATTGTATCGTTTTCTCAAAAAAAAGAGCCTGCCTCTGGAATCGGGTATGGTTATGCCGTCTGATTTGGATAAGATTGAAGCACTTATTTTAGGAAAGAACAGTAAGGAAGACGACCCCAATGAAGGAGATAAAAACCTAAAAGTACCATAAAAAGGTTAGGTGTCCGATTTTGTCCAACTTTTGTGCTTGGTTTATGACAAATTAGTGATGAAATTTGCATTATGTTTCAAACACATCGAATCTGATCAGAACCGTTTAAAACAGTACTCAAACAAAAAAGACGACTACCGCAATTCTTGGCAGAGGCGGCAGCCGTCATTTATTAACCTAAGTTAAACCGTAAAAATAATGAAAAATTTTGAACGACGACGAAAATAGGCAATTC
>JAYSQG010000476.1:0-8604 GCA_043721685.1 Saprospiraceae bacterium
TCCTAACGGATTCGTAAAAATTGTTCGTTTATTTTAATCTACAAACGTGCAAATCCTAACGGATTTATAAGGTTCACAGAGATTTCCGAAGTTACCAGAATACAACAATTTTAAAATTTTTAACCCTAATTAACACCCCCCTCAGTATGAATTCGTTTTCTTTGCAGAATATTTGAAAAGAAGAAATTAATTTTTTACAATCCATAAATTATTAAAAGATGGCAAAGCCTAATAAATCTCAACAAAAGCCACAACCCATACAAATACAACCGAAAGCCGCAACACCAGCTCGTCCGCAAGCAACGGCAGCACGTACCAAGGCAGCGACTCCCTCAGTATTTGGACAACGTAATGACAAATTGGTTTTCGGACGTGAAACCTATAAATGGATGCTCATAGGTTTAGCTATCATGGCAGTTGGTTTCATCTGTATGTCAGGTGGCGCCATGCCAGACCCAAATGTATGGGACGAAAGCATCATTTATAGCCCTACTAGAACGATTGTTGCGCCTTTTTTGATTCTTTTGGGCTTGGGCGTACAGATTTATGCCATTTTCAAAAAAAATATAACGGCTGAATAAGCCTTTGAAAAATCTTATTTTCAGACCTATAAGGCTCTAAACACCTTATAGGTCTATTTTTGTTTAAAATAGCCAACTTTAAAAATGACATATTTACAAGCCATTATCATCGCCATTGTGGAAGGATTGACTGAATTTCTACCCGTCAGTTCCACAGGTCACATGGTCATCACATCGTCGCTGATGGGCATTTCAGGCAGTGATTTTACTAAAATGTTCGAAGTTGTTATCCAATTCGGCGCCATTTTGTCCGTCGTCGTTCTGTATTGGAGACGTTTTCTACAGAGTTTTGATTTTTATGTCAAACTCGCTGTCGGATTTATACCTGCAGCTGTTTTTGGGGTTTTGTTCTACAAACACGTCAAAGCATTGCTTGAAAGTCCGACGTTTATCGCTGTTATGTTGCTTGTAGGCGGCATCATATTGCTTTTTGTTGACGATTGGTTCATCAAAAACGAAGACAAACCAACCGAAGCAAGCCAAGAAATCACCTACAAAAAGGCACTCACCATTGGCTGTTTTCAAGTTCTTGCGATGATTTTTCCTGGTTTGAGCCGTTCAGCAGCGACTATCATTGGTGGTTTAACGCAAAAATTGACGCGTCAACGGGCAGCTGAATTTTCATTTTTCCTTGCCGTTCCAACCATGGCAGCAGCCACACTCAAAGACGGTTATGAATTTTGGAAAGGTGTAAAATTGGGTGAAATTGCCCCCCTCCGTAGTGGCGACTGGGGCGTATTGGCAGTGGGCAACATCGTTGCTTTCGTCGTCGCCTTGATTGCTATTCGCACATTTATCGGCTTTTTGACCAAAAATGGCTTCAAAGTCTTTGGTTATTACCGCATCGTCGTCGGTCTATTAATCCTCATTTTGCAAGCTATGGGCATTCAATTGTTTATCAATTAGTTGAATTGGTTAATGGTTATTCGTTATTCGTTATTCGCCTACGAATAACGAATAACGAATAACGAACCTATTTCTTTTTCATGCCCCATTTCCGTGCAAGGGATAAGCCATAAAAAAAGAAGTAATCGTTGTTACCTGGTGTACCCGCAATGCTGATGCCGTCGAGATAATCGGTATTAGCAATAAAAAACGAACCTTGAAGAGCCAAAGCCCATTCTTCTGTCATATCAAAATGAAGACCAATACCTAAAGGAATGGTTAATAACGCTTTAGGTATTTCGGCATTTCTATCAGGCGCATTGGCAGCTAAACCTTGAACTGTCGGTTTAAAAAAAGTAACACCAACACCAGCCGAAAGAAAAACATTCGTTTGAGGAATAAAATCACCGTCAATATTAAAGGCTTTTCTCGCAAAAGGAGCATATTGGATAGCCGAACCGATGAATGTAATCGGTGATGTGAATTTTACTCCTCGATTTATACGGTCAGGATAATTGGCATCATTGCCTGAAATTTCACCCAATTGCAGCTGCCCTTTCAAGGAAAATTTTGGATTGGCAAATTGTTTAGCAATCAAAAGTCCATAGCCAATATTGATTTCTTTCAAATCAACATAACCTTTAACCAAATCTCCTTGATAATTGATGCAGCCGAGGGTTACACCTGCCGACATTTGGGCATAATTGAATTCTAAAAACCCAAAGCAAAAGCCGAGGATAAGTAAAGTTTTTTTCATATCGTTCTATCGGTTTAAAAGTTATGAGAAATATTGTTTGCCTTAATACGATGTTCTTTTGAACAAAGTTTGTATTTTTTTTTCAAAAAACACTAAATCACACTTAAATTAATTGTTTTGGTTGATAAAAAGAGATCTTTTAACAACACAGCCTATTTTAACTTATGATCGATAAAATTATTCATGTCACGCAACGCAGCGAATTATCGTCTTTAATGACTGATTCAGCGATTGAAGGGGGTGTTTTTCTCATTGATAAACCTTTGAGTTGGACATCGTTTGCGGTGGTCAACAAACTACGTCATCGGTTGATGCGTTTGTATAAAAATAAAAAATACAAAGTCGGTCATGCAGGCACGCTCGACCCTTTGGCAACGGGTTTGCTCATCGTTTGTTTTGGCAAAATGACGAAACAAATTGATTCATTTATGGGCTTACCAAAGGCTTATACAGGCATTATAAAATTGGGTGAAACAACACCAAGTTATGATGCGGAAACGGAAGTCAATGCGCGTTTTCCAATTGAACACATCACCCCCTCAATATTAGAAGCCGCAAGGCAACAATTTCTAGGGGAAATTGACCAATTCCCGCCCATATTTTCAGCCATCAAAAAAGACGGTAAACGATTGTATGAATCCGCTCGAAGTGGAGAAGAAGTAGAGATAGAGTCCCGCCGAATAACGATACATCAGTTTGATATTCAACAAATTACAGAATCAGAAATCAGTTTCTATGTCCGTTGTTCAAAAGGAACATATATTCGTTCATTGGCATTCGATTTTGGAAAAGCCTGTGGCAGCGGTGGTTATTTGACCAAATTATGCCGAACCGAAATTGGCGCATTCAAAAACGAAGACGCTTGGCAATTAGAGGATTTGGTAACAGAAATAGAAAAAATTGGTCAAAAATAACCCCCTCCCGATTTTCTCGGGATGTGCCATCATTATTTTTAGGTCTGAATAAACATTTTTAATAAAATGAAACAAATACGTGTAAAAACACAATTGCTCCTGCTTCGCAATTACCTCAATACATTGGCTTTTTTTTCTGAATTAAAAGCAGGTCAAAAGACGGCAGAGATATTATTCAAACCTCGAAAAGGTCTTTTAACAGACGAAAATCGCCTAACATTGAGCGAAGCCACTTGGGAAACGCTGTTTTTAGGTGATGTAAAAATCCAAACCTATCGTTGGGAAGGCACAAAAGGCACTGTTCTGTTGGCGCATGGTTGGGAAAGCAACGCAGCCCGATGGGAGGTATTGGTCAACAAATTGCGCAAAAATGGTTTTTCTGTTGTTGCTCTCGATGCTCCTGCACATGGCGAGTCTGGCAGTAAATATTTCAATGCTTTATTGTATGCAGAAATGATTGAAGTCGCTGCCAAACGTTTTACGCCCATTGCAATGGTCGGTCATTCCGCAGGTGCGTTTGCGACAGCTTTTTGCGCTATACATTATTTGCACCCCTCAGTAAAACGCGTTGTTTTGTTGGCACCACCTTCAGAATTGAATCAAATTTTCAATAAATTTCTTGATTTCGTTAAAGTATCTGATAAAACACGACGTGGTTTTTACAACAAATTGGAACAACGGTTTGGCAAGCCCATCGAATATTTTTCAATAAAAGAACTCATTAAACCCTTGACAATCAAAGGTTTAATCATACACGACAAAACCGATGATATATGTGCTTTTTCTGATAGCGAACACATTCATGCACATTGGAAAGACTCGACATTCATGCCTACTGAGGGGTATGGTCATAGATTACAAAATGACTTTGTTCACAATGCTGTTTCGGATTATTTGACAAAAGAATTGTCTTAAATAGGTACATTTGCCCATAAAACAGAGAAAAATGATAAAAAAGCGTCCCGTAGGTATCATTGGCGCAGGTAGTTTTGGTATTGCTATCGCAAAATTGTTAGAACACAATACAGAAGTCCTCATATACACACGTAAACCCGAAACGGTTGTAGCCATCAACGATGAACACTATTATTACGGTCAATCATTGAGTCCCGCAATACGTGCCACCAATAACCCACAGGACATTGCTGAACAATGTCGTTTGATTTTTCCTATCGTCCCGTCATCAGGTTTTCGGACAACGATGCAGCTTTTTTCTCCCTATTTGAAGCCATATCATATACTTATACATGGCACAAAAGGCTTAGATTTAGTTGGTTTGAACGAAGACGAGATCAAACGCTATACGCCAGTTACCCGCGCCAATATCCGTACGATGAGCGAAGTCATTGCTCAAGAAACCTCTGTGATACGCATCGGCTGCCTTTCCGGACCCAATTTGGCAAACGAAATACTTGACGGACAACCCACTGCGACCTTGATAGCCAGTCGTTTCAACGAAGTGATTGATGCTGGGAAAACGGTTTTGAACTCAAAACAATTCCATGTTTTTGGCAGCCATGAGATTTTAGGCGCAGAATTGGCGGGCGCTTTTAAAAACATCATTGCACTCGGCTCCGGCATTTTGGGCGGCAAAGGCATGGGGCGTAACATTCAAGCAATGCTTTTGACACGTGGTTTGACTGAGATGATTGCCTTTGGCAAAAAGTTAGGTGCATCGAATCAAGCCTTTCTTGGTACCGCGGGCATTGGTGATTTGATTGCAACAGCGACCTCAACAAATAGTCGAAATTATACATTTGGGATGCGCCTCGCAAAAGGCGAAACACGTGAAGAAATTCTCAACTCCATGACGGAAGTAGCTGAAGGTGTGCGGACGTTGCGATTAGCCCGCTCGGTGGCACGTACGTATAAGCTTCATGTGCCTATTTCTGAAATGCTCTACCGTGTGGTTTTTGAAAATTTTGACATTGATAGGGCTATTGAATACCTGATGGAATATCCTTATGATGTGGATGTGGATTTCGTGTAAGAATTACTTCCGTATCTGTGCATAATGATCAAACAACGCCAGATACTGCGCTTGATAAGGCGTATTCATAATACTTTGCCACCGTTTATCCATTCTGTATTTCTCAACATTGGCGCGCGTGGCAGGTTTTTGATATTTCAAAGCCAAGTCAATACCTCTTAAAAACTGCGTGGTGTCGCCAAAATGCAACATAATTTCAGCATAGCTATCGCATATATTTCCATCGGATTGGTAGGCATTTAAAGCATCCGTGATATAGCGTTTGGCAGAATCCTGGTTGTCTTGTTTGAGATAAAAATACGCCAAAGTATTATAGATATAAACACTTTGAGGCATGATGGCTCTTGACTTTTGGAACGACCTTTCTAAGACTTTTGGGTCTTCTAACTTGCATTGATTGGCTAAATAAGCGGCATTACATAGCATCAAACCCATTACTTGTTTTTTATCAAAATAGGCACTGTTTAGCCGTCTTTCCTTGCGTTCAGCTTCTTTTGCTAAGGCAAAAGCCTGTTTTGCGAGTGTATCAATGGCTGCAATTTTATTGTAACCATAACCATCAAAATAACCTGCTTTTGTCATCAAAATACTCACCTCCATGGCATATCCTGCAATATCATTGGGAAAACGTTTGTGCAATTCCCTTGCTTTTTCTATCGCATTGTTAAAAAGATCTTTTTCATGCAGTGTTGTGGCTTTCGTTAGGTAAAAATTCGCCCAATTTGACAGAGTCTGAATGTGTTCTTGGTCGGTCACATCAGGCAGATTGTTTTGCTTGAAATCCAATTCAGACAAAAGGCTTTCAGCTTCTTCAAAATGACCTTTTTGGATGAAATAATTAGCTAAATACTGAGGGGTCGTTTGACGCGTCAAAAACAAAGCGGCTTTGTAAAACAGAGAATCTAAGGGCGCATTTTCAGGAATAGACACAGCCCGAAGCGGCTCATCGGGCATTTGGATAAACATCGTAATTTGTTTGTCCGCATGGGTGACATAGCCCGTAATCACTTGGTCTTCATAGCCAAACAATGATTTTCCAGCTTCAAAAATGCTTTTTATATCATAATCTTTTCTTTCAGTACCGTCTGCAATACGCAATTGGCTTTTCAAACGCGCTTTATCATTTTGGCGGCAAGCACTGCTGCGGCTCGTGCTGCTGTCTTTGGGGTACATGATTTGAAGCATTTCAGACATCACTTTTGCCACAACTGTTTCACCGCGATAACCTTTTTGTTCCATATCTGGCGGCACGGAGAACGCTTTTATGACATAAGAGTCGTTTTCAGCAAAATGACTGAATCGCCAACCTATCCAAATGATGAGAACAGCGATGCTCAAACGCCATGTAAACAATAAAAAAGTATTGGATTTTTTCGCCATCTTGTCAAAAGATGTCTCTCTAAACCAAGTCGTGAAGCTGTTTATAATATTGCGTAGTCTATTCATCTAAGAGGTGTGATTTTAATTAAGGCGTAAAATTAGTGCAATATTATAGAGTTGAGTATCCATAATTGTAAATTTCCCTATAAGTAAGCCATTTAAACAGCAAAATAACATTGAGACAAAACTCAAATCCAACTGTTGGAACGCCTATTTTTACTGAGGGGGTACTTTTATAGTTGTTTTAATACCAAAGAATGTAACTTTTTCAAACTTAATTCGCTATGATATTTATATGCACTATGAAAAATAAGTCATTTAAATTTTTCTTAAAAAGTCATTTAAATTTTAAATCTGATTACGATGAATTACGTACCCGAATATCTTGTTAAAGTTATACAGACTAACAAATCAAGCGACGATATGGAAAAAAGTCGCCAATTATTAGCACTTCAGCCCGAAAATGAAGCAGATATAGATTATATCTATGCGCTTGCGGTATCCATAATCAGCCATTCTGCGCCCGATCAATTGGTCATTGACAAATGTGAGGCATTTCTACTACTTGTCAAAACACCCGAATGTCGTCGTTCTCTTCAATCCATACGCATTTGGAAATATGAGGAACTCAAACAACATGAAAAAGCACTTGCGCTTAGATTGGAACAAGCTGAAGAACATATTGGCTATAGTAAAACATTTTATCAAGATTTGGCTAAAGCATATATATCGTTAAATGACAATGAAAATGCTTTAAAATACTATGAGTATTACTCGAAGCTGGAAAATGAAGATATGGATACGGATGATTATCACGAAATCGCAGAATTGTATGAAAAGGCAAAAGACTTCAAAAACTCTGCAAAATATCATGAAAAAGCGGCTATATGGGAATCACGGTTTTCAGCAGACGATTGGCAAATGACAGGTAGAGCCTTAGCACTTGATGGGCAGATTGATGAAGCGATGTTTAGCTTCAAAGTGGCGTTGAAGATTGAACCTGATGATGCGTATTCACACTATTTCATGGGGCGTTGCTACCAAGACAAAAAAGATAAGTACCGCGCATTGCATCATTATACCCAAGCATTGAAGATTGATCCTGAGTTCGCTGCCGTGCATCTCAATATTGGTGCAATGGAATTTAACGAGGAAGGCGATATTAAAGCCGCTATCGAATGTTTTGAAAAAGCCATTGATTTGGATACAAAGGGCGAGTTTTTGCTAATGCTTTATCGCAATCTACGCAATCTGTACAAAGAGATATTGGACTTTGATAAATCGGAATATTATCGCGGTAAGATATTTGAATTAGCAGGCTTTTCTGCTGAAATGGGTGAATTTTTGGACGGTATGGATGAAAATGGTTTAGCATTTGATGGTGATGATGGTGATGATGATGATGATGATGACGAATAGCCCCCTCAGTATTTTCAGCATTTTATCTCGTTTCATAGATAACATTAAATTGAATAAGTTAGCTTTATCTCATCTATTCAAACAGTTAAAATTAGTGAAACTATTATTCCGTTTTCTCCTAATTGTCTTTCTTTTATCCACTCAAAATTCTGCTTTTGCTTTTGTGTTTAAAAACTCAGACAATGCCCTTGTTTCGGACATCATCCGAAAAGATATGCCTCAAACAGCAATCACAAAAGCCCCGAAACCGAGCTTTCTGGAAAGGTATATGTCAAAAATGATGACTAAAAAAGGTCTAAAAGCACATATTCTAGAAAAAAAAGAGGCAATAACATCTGGGGATAGATTGGCAAACATTGGTTTTAAAATGGCAGTTATAGGTGTTGCTGTACGGATGTTACTACTTCTTCGTACTGCCTTGTTTCTGTCTTTTTTGGGTAGTATTTTAGGATTACTTGCTACTGTTGTCATATTAGCGGGTGGCGTAATCTGCATCGTTGCAATAAAGAATAAAGATATAACGCCAAAAGGCAAAAAAAAGGCAAAAGCCGGGATATGGATTTTTGGTGTCGTTTTATTACTCATGTTACGCATCCTTAATGCTGGAATGAAAAATAGCTATCTTTGCCTTCATGGAAAAGATGCTTGATATATACACAGACTACTTGATAAGTAGTA
>JAYSQG010000477.1:0-12744 GCA_043721685.1 Saprospiraceae bacterium
CAATATATGCCTATCCTTTTTTGCTGCGAGCGAGGACGAAGATGCCACCAACGAGCAAGACAACACCAATGATTGGAGACCACTGAACGGGGTTTTTCGTCTCTTTACTTATCTCAATTGGACCTAAGTCAACGACTTTTTCTTTTGTGACATAACTAAATCCTGTATAAACCATCATAACGATACCGAGAATGACGAGGATAAATCCTAATGATCTTGTTTGCATGATTTTTTGTTTTTAAAATGTGATAAATGTAAAACTGAATGGGTGAGAAAAGCACACCAGACATAACCTCCCTAAAAATGTATGCCCACTGTTAAAATTGCTTTGTTGAGGAAAAATAACGACGCTTATCCCCGGAAAGGGCATTATCTGCCTCACTATGGGGCTATAAAGCATCAAAAATAGAAAAGGGGAACGAATCATAAGTGCAGAGCACCCCTCAGTAAAACGCAAACCAAACGGCATTAAGCAAATGAAAAACCTAAAGCTGTTTGGTGTTTCTATCCATGTGGTCTTCGTGCCGAGACCTATAGTCAAAGATTGAGTATTGCTACAAGATGCTTTGATTTATCAAAATTTGTGTAGTTTTGGAGATAAATTACCAAACATCAATCAATCCATTCATCATCTATTTAATGACATTAAAATGAAAAAGTTAACTTTTTACATATTGGTTTCGCTACATTTTATCAGCACTACGCTCTCGGCTCAGGCGATTACGATTGGGGACAACAATGGCAAACTCACCTTTGAGGAATATGAACCCAAATCAACCTTAGTCGTGCCAGAACATCTGCTGAAACGGGCGAAATTTCCCTTTATTGATGTACACAATCATCAATTCGAAATGTCTAAAAAGGAAAAAGTCGCCGAACTTGTTGGTGAAATGGATGAACTGAATATGCGTATTTTGGTCAATCTTAGTGGTCGTGGTTTTGGCGGCGACGAAGCAGCCAGTGATAGGACGCTTTATGGACAAATAGAAAACACGCAACAGAATTTCCCAAACCGATTTGTCATTTTCACCAATGTAGATTTTTCAAAAATAAGTGAAAATGGCTGGACTGAAAAAGCCGTCGCCAAACTCGCCGATGATGTGAAAAATCATGGCGCAAAAGGTTTGAAGGTCTATAAAAGTTTGGGTTTTAATGTCAGAGACAATGGGAAAGTGGTGCCCGTTAATGACCCACGCATTGACCCCATTTGGGCAAAATGTGGTCAATTGGGTATTCCTGTCATCATTCATACAGCAGACCCTGCACCTTTTTGGCAACCCATGAATGGTTTTAATGAACGTTGGCTGGAACTGAAAACACATTCGGGTCGCAAAAGAGACGCATCCAAAGGCGACTTTTCTTTTGAAGAATTGATGGAACAACAACACGATATTTTTAGAAAACATCCTAAAACGACTTTCATCAATGCACACATGGGTTGGTATCCAAATGACCTTCAAAAATTAGACAGTTTGATGGATGTCTTTCCGAATATGTATGCCGAAATCGGTGCCGTTATTGCCGAGTTAGGACGTCAACCACGAGCGGCTAAAAAGTTTTTTGAAAAACGTCAAGACCGCATTTTGTTTGGAAAAGACTCTTACGTCCCTGAAGAGTATATGACTTATTTCAGAGTCCTTGAATCAGAAGACGAATATTTTCCCTACCACAAAAAATACCATGCCTTTTGGCGGATGTATGGTTTGGGACTTTCTGATGCGGTTTTGAAAAAAGTGTATTATAAAAATGCGATAAAAATCATTCCAGGGATTGATGCGAGCCTGTTTCCGAAGTAGCAATTGACCCCCTCAGTAAATGGCAACACAAACGGCATTAGGCAAAGAAAAGCCTAGTGCCGTTTGTGGTTTCGATGAGGATAGCGTACCAAAAGACAGGATGAAGTGAGATGAGCGTAGGAACGAGAACTAACAGATAGTCTTTCATACCCTCGTTCTCTCTAAAACCCACTTCGTCATTGCTTCGCTCCACTGCGTTGCGCTCGCAATGACGAAGTGGGTTTTAGAGACAGGGTGCGAGAGTAAAAAGGATTGCTGCTTTAACAAGCTTACAGGCGTTCAGTCGTCGTCCCTCCTCCCTCACCGCCCATTTTTCTTTTTCTTTTTTTTGCTCACAGGATTGTTGGAATCCAAACCAGCTAAACTGAAGGGAAAACTAACACCAATCGAAAACCGATATTGCCGCCGCGGTTCGACGGCGTGCCGTAGTCGCGGGACGTCGAGCGGCAGAGCCGAGCGTAGCTGGCCCAGCTGCCGCCGCGTCGCACACGGTTAGAACCCTCCTGTACACCGATAGGATTTAAAATTGCGCCCGTTTTTGGGTCTTTTTTAGATTGTTTTATAACATCATCATAACTGCCGTACCAATCATAACACCATTCCCAAACATTGCCAGACATATCGTGAATGCCCAAAAAGTTTGGTGTTTTCAAACCAACAGGCTTGGTTTCGCCATGACTATTATCGTCATACCAACTGACTTCATTGAGTTTGTTGCTGCCTGAATAAGTAAAAGGAAAGTCATTGGCATGGATACCGCCTTTGGCAGCGTATTCCCATTGGGCTTCTGTGGGTAAACGGTAAACACTGTTTTCGGGTCGGCTATCTTTTGTCATTTTATTCAGTTGTGGAAGAAACCTCTCCGTAATGTCCGTCCAAGAAACCCTTTCAACTGGATGATTATCACCGACAAAGTGAGAAGGGTTTTCGCCATTCATCACAGCTTTCCACAGAGCTTGAGTAACGGGATATTTACCGATATGAAAGTCATCGAGTTTAACAAGGTGATTCTTCTTTTCATCTTCATTATCACCCATACGGAAAGTGTCGCCTTTGACGAAAATCATTTCGGAGAGGCGTTTGAGGTCGGCGGGTTCGTTGAATATGTAAAATGGTTCTTGCATAAAATGAATTGAAATTTATAGAAGGTGCTTTCAACAGAATTTTTGGTAGGGTGCGACCCTCGCGGTCGCCCTTGTGTTATAGGTTGATTTTTAATAAAAAACCTGCATCTCAGCACGAGGGCGACCGCAAGGGTCGCATCCTACCAAAAATACACATTACTAAGCCTTTGATTGAACACCTTTCACCAAAACCAACACATCTGCATCGGGTAATTTTTCATCTTCTATAGCCAAAAGTCCTGATTTAAAGGCTTGTTCAATGGTTTTGTTGGCAACAATACCTAAATAAAAACCTTTGGCAAATGCAATTGCCGTTCTATCGTCAATCGTATCTTGTGTACCAATCACATAGGGGATGTGTTCGGCAACCGCTTTGGCAATGGCTAATGAATTACAGGCATTCAAAACAACACATTGGGTGTTTTCACAAAGTTCTAAAACACCTACCAAAACCTTTGATGCTAAGTGCTTGCCTTCTAAAACAATGCCTTCGGTTTCACCATGACCGCCGTAATGTAAGGTGCTGTGTAGAAAACCAATAAAAAAGCGAAAAAAGTGTAAAAAAAGTTAGATTGACGTGGGTGGCACAAGTTCACTGATTTATCCAAGCCTTTAGCGTCACGGCATGGATATGTTTTTCATCGCCATAAGCCTCTTCGTCGTTGCTACCCATGTCGAAAGTACCGCCTTCGATGCGTATCATTTTGAAGGTCAGAGGGCTGTCTTTGAATCTTTGGATGTGGTGGTCTGTCATTTGTCTTAACTTTTGGTGTAAAAATACAACGTAGGATTCAATTGAATTAGGATTTGTGGTATTATAAGGAAGTTTTAGGATTTAAGCAAACATCATGAATCCTAAAACATCCTTATAATCCTACGCATCCTGATTCAACCACCCCCTCAGTATTCCCGCACATAAAAGAAAAAGCAAAGCACATTTTCTTGGAGGAAAACCACTTTCTGAACTTTGCAAACAACTGATGGCATCATACAAGCAAATGTTTCCAAAGCTCAAGCAAGTGTTTCCAAAGCTCAAGCAAATGTTTGCAAAGCTCAAGCAAGTGTTTGCAAAGCTCAAGCAAGTGTTTGCAAAGCTCAAGCAGTTGTTTGCAAAGCTCAAACAACTGTTTGCAAAGCTCAAGCAGTTGTTTGCAAGACGCAAACAACTGTTTGTAAGGCTCAAGCGTGTACAATAAGGTTGTGAAAATAATGTTATTGTCTCTAAATGGCTTTTCTATGGGTTTTCCCTCACTTTTCTTTTATTGGCTTCTCATCTGGTGCGGAAAATATGTATTTTACGTATATAAAAATATTTGTAATTGGCACGTTTTTTGTTTATAAAATATTACGCAATTCAGCGTAAGTAAAACTGTTTGAGAATGAAAAAAATTATTAATCGAGGTTCGTACAAACGTGTGCCACAGCCCATTGGGAGCAGTAAAGGGTCTAATGTCTATCAAAATATGAAAGACAATCCGTTGTTTGTCACTTGCCAAAGTGATGTTGATGAATTAAAGGTTAAACGTGACCTTTATGAAGTTGCCAATGCCAAAGCTGCC
This sequence comes from Saprospiraceae bacterium, assembly GCA_043721685.1. Lineage (GTDB taxonomy): Bacteria > Bacteroidota > Bacteroidia > Chitinophagales > Saprospiraceae > JAAFJT01. The sequence continues at coordinate 4,480 of JAYSQG010000477.1, forward strand.
AATGGAGGTAAGCTGTTAACAGCAGAAAAGAACAAGTGTTATGATGACTTTATCGCACAAATGGACAAAGTGGCGGATAAAGTGGAGGAACAAGCCAATGGGAATGAGGACATCGCCACCGCAGCGGGTTTTGATACCGTCAAAGTAGCGAAGTCCGTATCTGATTTGTCCATGCCAAAGGGCTTGATTGTCGTCAATGCAGAACGCTCAGGTGAAGCGAAAGTGATGTGGGACCCGCAAGCCAATGTCGTTACTTTTGCCATTGAGTATCAATTGCCAGGTGAAACAGTTTGGCACAATGGCACGTACAGTACCAATAGCCGCAATACAATTATCTCGGGTTTGCCAGTTGAGGGTGTCACAATGTTCAGAATCTGTGCATTGGGTCGCAAAGGACTCAAAAGTGAATGGACAGAGTCTGTGGGTTTGCGGGTGATATAAGCCTAAGTAATGATGAGTGATAAATGATGAATTTGCAAAGCGTTGATTTTTTATATGACAATGCACACAGGAACATGAAGTGCCTTTCACCTCGTTTGTGATGGGCACTTCGTTATTTTAATGATGAATGAAAAATGCTGGTAATATTCATCATTCATCATTTATCATTCATCATTACTTATTAAACATCTGTATATCCAAAATCCTTTTTACCTTTGCGTGCCAAAATCGATTAAATCATTTATAAAATAGTAAAACTCATGAAATTCGAAAGAACAAAACTCATAACAGGTGGTGCAGGGTTTATTGGCTCGCACGTCATTCGTTTGTTTATTAATAAATATCCACAATATCGCATTGTTAATCTTGATGCTTTGACTTATGCAGGCAATCTCGAAAACCTACGCGATGTCGAAGATGCGCCGAATTACACGTTTGAAAAAGGCGATATAACAGATGAGGCGTTTATTAATGACCTTTTTGAGCAATATCAATTTGATGGAGTCATTCACTTAGCCGCTGAAAGTCATGTTGACCGTTCGATTTCTGACCCGATGTCTTTCATCAAAACGAATATCGTTGGAACGGTTAATTTGTTGAATGCTGCGCGCCAAATATGGAAAAACGTCTTGGGTACTGAGGGGGGCAATGCAAAGCGATTCCATCATGTTTCAACCGATGAAGTGTTTGGTTCTTTAGGTGATGAAGGTTTTTTTACGGAAACCACGCCTTATGACCCGCGTTCGCCTTACTCCGCTTCAAAAGCGAGTAGCGACCATTTGGTGAATGCGTATCACCATACCTACGATTTGCCGATAGTATTGTCGAATTGTTCGAATAACTATGGACCCAATCATTTTCCTGAAAAATTGATTCCACTCATTATTAATAATATTCTGACGGACAAACCTTTGCCGATTTATGGCGATGGCAAATACACCCGCGATTGGTTGTGGGTCAAAGACCATGCAACGGCGATTGATACCATTTTCCACAACGGTCGGGTAGGAGAGTCTTACAATATCGGCGGCAATAATGAATGGAAAAACATTGACCTTGTACATAAGTTGTGCGACATCATGGATGAGAAATTGGGTCGTCCACAAGGCATGGCAAGAGAACTGATTACTTATGTGAAAGACCGTCCAGGACATGACCGTCGTTATGCGATTGATGCTTCAAAAGTGATGAATGAATTGGGTTGGACACCGTCCATTAAGTTTGAGGAAGGTTTTAGCGAAACGATTGACTGGTATTTGAACAATAAAGAATGGGTTGATAATGTGACTTCGGGCAATTATCAGCAATATTATGACAAGCAATATGCTTGATTGCTTAGATACGGACACCATGTTTGGGGAGCTTCAAAAGTTCCCCGATCATAAATTATTTTGAGACCATCTCATCTTCCTATCAAAAAACACTTTGAACCATAAACACTTTGAAATATCACCGTCTTAGAATGAAAAAATACATTTTCCTTTTGTTTTGTGCTTTCTTTTTGACCAAAACGACTTTTGCGCAGCAAGTATCTACCAGTGTGGATACCTCCATCATTAATTCGGAACTTAGAAAAAGAGGATTGAGCGAAGAAGAAGTGCGTCAACGCCTTGAAGAAAAGGGTATTGATATTGACAATATTCGTCCACAAGACTTACCGCGTGTACAGAAGCAAATCGAAGAGATTGTTGCTGAATTAGAGAAAGAAAAACAACAAAAGTTAGATATCGAAACAGCAAAAAATGATAGACTGGATGACTCAGAGAAGGTGACAAAAAACGATAGGAAAGTATTAGATATTGATGATGATTCGATTCCTGCTAAACGGGTGAAGCCTCTTGATCAAAAGAAAAAAATAGAGGATGATGATATTAATGACCCTAAAATTTCCCGAAAAAAAGCCATAGAATTGGCAAAAGAAGCGATAAGAGACAGTGTCAGGCGTTCAAAAGGTATTACGATTGAAGAAGCTTTTGGTATGAAAACGCCTACAAAGGGCTTTATAAAAGACACCATTGAGCCAGTGTTAGAGTATGGGCATGAGGTTTTTAGAAATGGTAAATTGAACTTCATCAAGGATAAAGATTTTAAAGCCCCTGATTCTTATGTTTTGTCGAGTGGTGATAAAGTGACCATAAGTATCTCTGGTGTCGCTTATTTCAATCAAACTTTTACGATAAATACTGAGGGGTATATCCAGCCCGACAGAATGCCGCGTGTTTTTCTTAAAGGTTTGCCATTAAATGTTGCCAGACGTAATTTGCAAGCAAGTTTCCAACGTTTTTATCCATTTACGCCGAATGACTTCTTGGTTTCGGTCAATGCGACGCGTATTGTAGTCGTTAATATTGTCGGAGAAGTGTTCAATCCGGGGAGTTTTACGATTTCAGCGGGCAACTCGGCTTTTAACGCACTCATCGCAGCAGGTGGTCTAACAGATATTGGTAGTGTACGTAATATCAAGCTCATTCGAGCAGGTTCAAATGAGAAGAAACGCCTTGATGTCTATGAGTTTCTGATAGACCCCTCAGTAGCGCGCGATTTTTCACTGTTTGAAAATGATTATATCAGCGTCCCTGTTGCCGAACGAATCGTGACTATCGCAGGTGCTGTACGCCGTCCAATGAAATATGAATTAATCGGAGGTGAGCACTTAATGAAAGCCTTGACTTATGCGGGTGGATTAGCAGAAAATGCTTACCAAACGACTTTGCAAGTCCGCCGTTTTGTCACCGACCGCGAGAAAATTATTGATGTCAATTACAAAGACCTCAAAGGAAGAGGCGGTGATTTTGAGCTACTAAATGGTGACTCAGTGGTTGTTAAAGCGATTCCGACTATTTTTGAAAATTTTGTGAATGTTGTCGGTGCGGTTGATTTGCCTGGTAAATATGAAATTTCGGAAGGCATGACTGTCAAAGATGTATTGACCAAAGCGGTTTTAAGAAAAGAAGCTCGAACAGACATTGCCTACTTGCAAAGGACAAATCCTGACCAAACATTGCAACTTAAACTCCTCAATATTGACGACATACTGAAAAACCCCAATGCACCGTCCAATCTTAAGCTTCAAGCTAAAGACCGTTTACTCATTTATACGACTGAAAAGTTTATGACCAAAGACTCCGTTTTTGTCAATGGCGCAGTCAAAACACCTTTGCGGTTTCCTTATGACCCTTCTAAAACGATTCGCATCAGCGACATCGTCAACTTAGCCGGTGGTTTAAAACCTGATGCAACGGACTTTGCTTATATCGTTAGGCGAGACCCAAATAATGTAAAGCTGGTTGAATACAAGCGTATTGAACTGAAAAAAGCATTAGAAAGCATCAATTCAGATGAAAATATCTTTTTACAAGCCAACGACGAACTGCGCATACAGTCACGAGTGACTTATGTTGATGAAGCCTATGTGCGTGTATCTGGTGCTGTTCGTATTCCGGGTGAGTACAAATGGGACGAAACTTTAACGCTGCGTGATGTCCTAACGCTTTCAGGTGGCTTGAAACTTGAAGCGGCTGCCAATAGGGTAGATGTGTCACGTGTACAACTTAATGGCAATGACGAGGTAAGAACAGTTGTTGCGACCGTTGAAGTTGACAAGAACCTCGATTTCGATAACCAAGCGGCAGCTAATTTTCCACTTCAACCTTATGACCAAATTGTTATCAGAAGTATTCCTGAATTTGGTTTTCAAAAAATGGTCAATATTTCAGGCGAAGTTAAATATCCGGGGCAGTATGCTTTGATCGATAAAAATGAGCGTTTGATGAGTGTTATTCAACGAGCGGGTGGTTTATCTTCAGAGGCTTTTCCTTCGGGTGCCACCTTGTATAGGAATCAAGACAATATTGGTTATGTCATTGTTAAGTTGGAGGACGCTATAAAAAACCAAACTTCAAATCACAATATTATCTTAAAAGAAAGTGATAATATTGATATTCCTAAAAACAAAGACATCGTTACGATTCGTGGTGCAACTCAGATGGTTGATTTGTATCCAGATAAAATTCTTGCAGCAGGCAAAATTAACGTAGCTTATGAGGGCAATAAATCAGCGTGGTATTATGTGGACAATTATGCTGCAGGTGTCGGTAAAGAAGGACGTAAGCGTTTGATTTCTGTTGAACATCCAAATGGTCAAATCAAAAGAACAAAGGATTTCTTGCTCTTTAAAATTTACCCTAAAGTTCAAAAAGGGAGTATAATTTCTGTGGGATATGCTGAAAAGAAAAAAGAGGCTATCAAAAGCGACAAAAAAGAAGTGGATTGGGGAAAAGTATTAGCAGACTCTATTGCTCAAGCGACAGCTTTGTTATCATTTATTTTGTTGATTCAGAGATTGAATTAAGGGAGCGAAATAACTAGCAAGATTTTATAATAATCTGATTATCAATAATTTATTTTGCGATTGGCATTGATTTTAGTTTTGAAATTAGGGACTACCGAAATATGGACAATTTTACTGAGGTATCTTTTTTTTTTGAAAAAATGATGACTTAAACCTGATTTGGAGTCTAAATAACAGTGGATCATTGATTTTAATTAATTTAAATAAAAAACAGAGCGGATATTTTTTTTAACCGCCTTTTTTAATTTAACTTTACGGATATCTGCTAACAAATACTTAAGAATCTTCACAAAAATTAAAAAACTAAATTATGATTATTCTCTACGTCGTCGCTATCGCTTTTACAATTGGTACTCTTTTTAATTTGGTCACTTCGCCTTCTAAAAATCGTCGTTATTATTAACAGAATGTTTTTTTTCGAATACGATTAACACAGCCCTAAAAATGTCATCAGACATTTTTAGGGCTGTTCTTTTTTTTTATTCTTAATCTAAACCTTATCTCTTTTAGGCTGTTCAACCAATGCAATGATTTTCCTATCTTTGCGCAAGAAATATGAATAAATGAGTATGATACCTTTGAAAAGACAAGTTGACGTTCTGTTACCTACGGATTGGGGTAATTTTCGAATGATTGCCTATGCCCGAAGCTCAAATGACAAAGCACCCCATTTAGCTATGGTTCACGAAAGTTTCAACCCTTTAAACGAGCAGACTATTGTACGTATTCATTCTGAATGTATGACAGGCGATGTGTTTCATTCAAACCGTTGTGACTGTGGAGAACAATTGGATTATGCGATGCGATTAGCAGCTGAACGAGGTGGTGTGGTCATATATCTAAGACAAGAAGGGCGTGGCATCGGTCTCATCAATAAGCTAAAAGCCTATAATTTACAAGACAAAGGATTTGATACACTTGAAGCCAATTTGCATTTAGGGTTTGAAGGCGATGAGCGTCAATACGACGCAGCAGTTGCCATTCTTCAAAGTTTGGACATAAAAAATGTTGCTTTACTAACAAATAATCCGTTGAAAGTCAATTATTTAGAAAAAGGCGGTATTAAGGTTGTCGAACGTTTACCCATCCTCATTGCACCCAGAGATGAAAATGCTTTTTATCTAAAAACTAAGCAGAACTCTATGGGGCATTTGCTTAATTTGTGATTGGTTACTCGTTATTCGTGTATTCGTTATTCGTGTATTCGTTATTCGTTATTCGTGTATTCGTTACTCGTTAATAACGAATAACGAGTAACGAGTAACGAATAACGAATACACGAATAACCAACACCTAAACAGCAAACCGCTTCTTTCTTCGCCACATAAACAACAGCCCAAATAGCCCAATCAAAACCAGTGGCAAAAGAATATTGACCAACCGAATAGCCGTTGCATTTTCATCAGCCATTTCCTTATCCATCAAACGGAGTTTAACTTCTTTACTGCGTGCGGCGATGATGCCTTTGTCATCGAGCATATATTCAATCGTATTTTGTAAAAAATCCTTATTCGCAAATTTATAATTCACATAACGATTGTAGCCCAAAGGCAACATGGCGTTTTGCTTGAAATCGTATTCATTTTTGGCAATATCACCGTCTGCAACGACCAATATTTTTGTGTTTTTACTGAGGGGGGCATATTCTAAGCCCAATTGTTGCAAAATAGCGGTTTGTTCAGCCGTCACTCGATTTTCGTAAAGACTTGTGAATGTACCTTCGAGCATAACAGCCATTGGTTGAAAACCTTTGTTAAATTTGTCTGGTTCAGCTCGGTAGCGCAGGATTTCAAAATTTAATTTTGTCGGCGCAAATTGCGTCCGACTGGCTTTTGAAGAAATCAAAAGTGGTGTTTTTAAAATATCCGTTTTTGTCCGAATCGTATCAATCGAAGAAGGAAATTGCAACCAAACCAAATCAAGGCTTTTGGTCACAGGATGTTTATTATTCGGCGAAGCCAAAGGGTAGTAGTACCAATCGAACATATCCATTTGTGGCGCATTGCCACTCGCACCGACTTTCAAAGGTATTTTAGCACAACGCATATCTAAAACCATATTTGGATTGATGCGTGCGCCATACTTAAACAATTGGTCTTCAATATTTAATGGATAGTCAACAGGAATCATTTCACCTGTTTTTTGCATACTTAAAAGGTCGGCATTCAAGCGGTCAATGAGCCAAATGACCTTTCCGCCTTGCATGATGTATTGGTCAATCTGAAACTTTTGCTTTTCTGAAAACGCTGTTTTAGGCTTTGCAATCACCAAAACATCTACGCGATTGAAGGAATCTTTGAACGGAATCATCGTAATACTGTCCAAATTCAAGCGTCCTGTTCTGTAAAACGCATTCAAAGTTTGTTCTAAATCTGCTGTTTCTTCTTTTTTCAATTCGTCATGCCCCTCAGTAAAAAGGATAAAAGGCTTATGATTTTCCATCAATTTCTGAATCGCATTGGACAATTTATACTCCAAAAGAGCAATAGAATTATTCAATGACATTTCTGGATTCATGCCTGGCACATCATTTTCTAAAAGTTTAACAACCACATCATTGCCATGATAATTGAGAATGGCATAAGGGAAAATGTATTGTTCCGTCTTTTCTTTGTCGTCCACAACCCGCAAACGCATGGGAACAAGCCCATCTTTAGCCATTTCCTCATAACGTTTTTTCTTTTCGTCGGCATTGCCAATTACTGAGGGGTCTTCAAATTTGTATTCGACAGTGCTGTTGATTTTATGAAAATCTTCAAGCATCTCCCGCGTCGAAGATTGAAGACGTTTGAATCCAGCTGGAAACTTACCATCAAGCAAAACACGCACTAAAATAGGGTCTTTGACCGACTTCAAAAGCCGTTTTGTCGGTTCTGTCACCGTAAAACGCCCTTCTTCCGTCAAGTCAATATGCGTATTGAAAGTATTGGCGATGATGTTGACAACGATGAGAATAATGGCAACCAAAAGAAGCGTAATGAGTGATTGCGAACGGTTGGATTTGAATTTTTTAAACATAGAACTTTTGAAAATTGATAAACGACAATGTGCAATGGCATAAATCACCCCCTGCCAATAAGAATAAAGTAAAGAAACGATACCAAAAGTATTGTTCCAATGATTAATACAAGAAAAAACTTTTTAGCATCTTTTGTGTCTTTGGTACGTTGTGCTTTACTCGGTTCTTTTGTAGATCCTTTAGAGCTGTTAGAGGGAGTGTTGTAACTCCGTGTTTTCCTTTTTGTCATGACTGTTGATTTTAATTGGTAAAAGTATGAATTTGAATCTTGTTTAAAGGTTACAAAATACGGTTTTTTTATCAGTTATTTCTAAAAACTATAAGGAAACTTAAACATTACGTATCGGATACTTTGAAAGCTGTCCATACATCACAAGTTTCGACCCGATTATTAATATGTTTTTAAAAATTGTATTCTATATTGAATATCAACTATTTACATTTATAAGGTGTA
>JAYSQG010000478.1:0-9594 GCA_043721685.1 Saprospiraceae bacterium
CTAACGGATTCGTAAAAATTGTTCGTTTATTTTAATCTACAAACGTGCAAATCCTAACGGATTTATAAGGTTCACAGAGATTTCCGAAGTTACCAGTAAATAATAAGATTTTAAATTTAACAAATAGATTTGATTAAAAAACAAAGATAAAAGAATTCTGCAATTTCAAAATTTAATTTTTTTTTCAAAAAATATTTTCTCCTTTTATTTTAAACGACTCTAATTATCTTACGTGAGTGAAATTTAAGCAATAGTTAGATAATATAGGCAACTATAAAAGCTATTTTTCGTTATATTTGTGACTTTCTAAGCTAAATTCTGATAAAATAAATAACATATTTGTTCTCAATAAAAATTTAAAGGCAACCTTCAAATTTTAAAATAGTCCATAAACAATAAAAATAATTCAATGGAAAAGAGGGATAACTATCAACTACTTATCGAAAAACTCGACCAATTTATACGCAAATATTATGTGAATCAACTGATTCGGGGTTCTTTGTATGCCACGGGTTTGATTCTCGCTCTGTTTCTGGGGCTTAATTTTGCGGAAAATTTCATGTATTTCCCCCCCTCAGTAAAAACGCCTTTGGTTTGGGGTTTTGTCGGTGCGTCGGGCATTGCGTTGTGGACGTGGGTGTTGTTGCCTGCGTTGCACTATTTCCATTTAGGTAAAGTAATTAGCCACGAACAAGCGGCAAGTATTGTAGGTGAACACTTTACGAATGTAAAAGATAAGTTATTAAACATTTTACAACTGCGTCGTCAAGCCGATACGCAGGAGAATCGCGATTTGATTTTAGCATCTATCAATCAAAAATCGGAGGAAATTAAGCCTGTGCCGTTTAAAGCAGCGATTGATTTATCAAAAAATAAGAAAAACTTGAGGTATGCTTTGCCGCCGCTTTTGTTGTTGCTGTTTGTATTGTTTGCAGCACCGAGTTTGATTAAAAATGCGTCTTCTCGGTTGTTGAATTTCAATAAAGTGTTTGAACGTGACGCGCCTTTTCATTTGAAAATTGAAGGTGGTGATTTAAAAGTTGTTCAGTTTCAAGACTATGATTTGACGGTTAAAGCGGACGGTGATGTATTGCCAAACGAGGTTTTTATTGAAATGAATGGCTATGAATATCGCCTTCAAAAAGATGAAAAAGACCCGACAGTTTTCCGTTATAAATTTGCGAGTGTACAAAAAGACGTGGCTTTTAAACTGTTTAGTGGCACTGTTTCAACTCCTCAATTTGAATTAGAAGTCTTGAAAAAGCCGAATATTGCAGGTTTTGATGTTCAATTGGATTACCCTGAATACATCGGTCGCCCCGACGAAATGTTATCGAATCAAGGTGAGTTGATTGTTCCGCAAGGCACAACGATTGCGTGGTTGATTAATTCTGAAAATACAGATGATATTAAGGTGTCTTTTGCGGGCGGCAAACCCCTCAGTATTGTGCGTCAAGGTAGCTCACGTTTTATGTTTTCTAAAAAAGTGATGAGTGACGAACCGTATAAATTATTGATTTCCAATGCTTATTTGCCAAAGGCGGATTCTGTTTCTTATTCCATTACGGTTGTGCCTGATTTGTATCCAACAATTGCAGTTGAAAAATTTGAAGATTCATTGAATAAAAAACGCTTGTTTTTTGTCGGTGAAGCAGGTGATGATTATGGTTTACGCAGTTTGGCGTTCAATTATCAAATAAAAAGAAACAGTGGTCAACAAGAGCCTTTGCAACGTGCGCCACTGCCTAATCCGACGAATAAAGCGGTTTCTTATCAATACACGTTTAATACTGCCGATTTGCAGTTGCGTCCAGGTGATGAAGTAGCGTATTATTTTGAGGTTTTTGACAACGATGGTGTGAACGGTTCGAAGTCCACCAAAACGGGTATGATGGTTTACACGCAGCCTTCTGTGCAGCAGATTGAGAAGGAAATGGCTAAGAATAATGATGAAATCAAGGACGATTTGAAAAAAGCGATGAAAGAAGCGCAAAAGATACAGCAAGACTTACAAAAGTTGCGCGAGAAGATGTTGCAACAAAAAGATGTGGATTGGCAGATGAAAAAAGAGGCCGAAAAACTGATGCAACGTCAACAGGAAATGGAAAAAAAGATTGACGAAGCGAAAAAGAATTTTGAGGAAAATATGAAGCAGCAGCAGGAACTCAACAAGCAAGATGAGAAGCTGATGCAAAAACAAGAGCAACTGCAAAAGATGTTTGAGGAGCTGAAAAACCCTGAAATGATGGATTTATTGAAGCAAATCGAGGAATTGATGCAGAAACTGGACAAAGACCAAGCCCTTGAAAAAATGGAAGACATGAAGTTTTCCAACGAGGAAATGCAAAAGGAGTTGGAGCGCATGGAGGAACTGTTTAAGCAATTGGAGGTCGAAAGTATGATGCAAGACCAGATTGATAAACTCGAAGAATTGGCTGAAAAACAGGACAAATTGAGTGAAGATACTGAGGGGGCTAAAAAAGACCAAGAAGAGTTGAAAAAAGAACAGGAGCAACTCAACAAAGAGTTCAAGGATTTAGAGAAGAAGCAGGACGAAATGGAGAAAAAGAACGAAGAGTTGAAGCGCAAACAAGATATGCCCGATACAAAACAAGAGGATAAAGAGATTTCGAAAGACCAAGAGGATAGTAAAGAGCAGTTGGACAAAAAGGAAAATTCTAAGGCATCGAAAAAACAAAAATCGGCTGCCAGTAAGATGAAAAACAAAGCCAACAAGATGAAAATGGCGCAACAACAAGGCGATAAAGAGCAAATTGAAGAAAATATGCGCGCCATCCGTCAGTTGTTGGAAAACCTTGTGACGCTGTCTTTTGACCAAGAACAAGTGATGAAAGATTTTGGTCCTACGGCTGAAAACACGCCTCGTTATGTCAAATTGACGCAGCAACAGAAGAAATTGCAAGGCGATTTTGGACTGATTGAAGACTCTTTGCAGGCTTTGGCGACACGTCAAGCGGCTATCCAAACCTTTGTGATTGGAAAAGTGACGAATATCAAGCAAAATATGTCAGCAGCCATGGATAAGCTTGAAGATCGGAAAAAATATGAAGGGCAGGGCTTACAACAACGCACGATGACAGATGTAAATGAACTCGCGCTTATGCTTTCCGAGGCGATGCAAAATATGCAGAACCAAATGAGCAATATGCCCGGAAGTGGTTCGTGTCCCAAGCCTGGCGGTAATGGCGAAGGTAAGGGTGGAAAACCCAAAGATAAAATGAGTGAAGGCCAAAAAGGGTTGAACGAGGACTTGAAAAAGCAGCTCGAACAGATGAAAAAAGGTGGCGGCGGCAGAGGTGGCGCTGGCATGAGCAAGGAATTTGCTCAAATGGCTGCCCGTCAAGCGGCTATGCGTGAGGCTTTGAAAAAGAAGCAAAAAGAGCTGCAAGAACGGGGTAAAGGTCAAGATAAAGGGCTGCAAGACATGATTGAAGATATGGAAAAGACCGAAACAGAATTGGTCAATAAAACATTGAATAATCAAACAATTCAGCGGCAAGATCAGATTTTGACCCGTTTACTTGAATCTGAAAAAGCGGAACGTGAACGTAAAGAGGACGAAGAACGCAAATCAACGGCAGCGCGAGAGCAACAAAATGAGATGCCACCTGCTTTGAAAGAATACATCAAAAAGCGACAAGCAGAAATCGAGCAGTATCAAAAAGTGTCGCCGAACTTGAAGCCTTATTATAAAAATTTGGTTGAAGAGTATTTTAAAACTTTGAAAGGCGGTCGATAAATCACTGAATACTAAGGTTTTAAGTAAAAGCCGTTAAGACTTACATAGTCTTAACGGCTTTTTACTTAACAAGCCAAAGCGTCTTCCAATCAACCGATAACGCTTTTATCATTGGCAAAACGGCTCGCGTACATCATTGCACCCCCAATTAAACCAAGGTCTTTGAGCATGTTCGTCATCCCTAATTTTGACATTTCCAAGTTACTCAAACTCGGTAAGTGTAGTGTCAAAATGAAAATGAGCAACATCAATGCACACAGCACAGCCGCTAATTTGTCGTATTTACCGATAACGACACTGGTCGCAAAGGCTAATTGAGCGAAACCTGTCAGATAAACCCACAAGGAGCCACCTGAAAAATAAGCAGGCACCATGCCTGCCATTTGATTGGCATTTATAATATGCAGACAGCCAAACACTGCAAAGGGTATAGCGAATACCCATTTCCCAAGATTTAGAATACTATTAATCATGACTAGAAGTATTTAATTGTGGAGGAAAAAGTGGTTTTACGATGTCGTCCATGAGGTGAAATACTTAATTTCTTAAACCAAGTATTTGTTTCAAAAATACTAATATTATTGTACAAAACAAAGTTTTAGTGAAATATATCACTTAATATCTTCATTGTTGCAAAATAATTTCAAAAAATATCCGACTTATACAATTTGGTATCCCCTCAGTATGTAATAGAAAGAGCTCCCTCAAACAAACTTGAGAGAACTCCGCTTTGACTGGAATGATTGAATAAATTAACCAACCACACTATTATCTTTTGCAAATGCAGATGCATACATCAATGCGCCACCAGCTAAGCCGATGTCTTTTAATAAACTAGCCATTGACATTTGATTGCCTCCTAAAACACCCGGTAGGTGTAGGGTAAGAACGAAAATAATGAGCATTAAAGCGCACAAAATGGCAGCTAATTTATCGTATTTGCCAAGAACAACACTGGCTGCAAATGCTAATTGAGCAAGACCCGTGAAATAGACCCAAATAACGCCGCCTACGAAATAGGTTGGCACCATACCTGCCATTTTGTCGGCACCTGCAAAATGCATAAAACCAAAAGCAACAAATGGCACAACAAAGAGCCATTTGCCTAAACCTGTAAGACTGTTAAGCATAGTTAGAAGAATTTAAATGTTATAAAATTGATTTTTCGATATTTAATGTATAAACATTAAACTGTGCGAAATTACGGTATTATTTAAAATATTGAACTTTTATTCTGATTATTTTTTATAGCACTAATTTTTTATTTTACGAAATATGTATTATGCAAAATAAAAACTAACAATGTGACAAAGGCCTATTTTACCTGTTTTTAGATTCAGTATCAATTTATCAATGAACTCAAATTCTAAAATTGTAACTTCGCATTTTGGAAAACATGCATTTATTATCATTTGATTAAATAGAAAAACACAATGAAATTTACGGATTATCCTTACAAAAGACCCAATTTGAAGCGTATGACGCAGACACTGGAAAAGCGCATTTCTGAATTTGACAAAGCAGAATCGTATGAACAGGCAAGTGACTTGTTGAAGAAAATTAACAACTTACGTAGAGACTTTACTTCAGCAGCAACTATTGGACAAATTCGCCATACGATAGATACCCGTAATTCCTTCTACGATACAGAAAACCAATTTTTTGATGAAAATTCACCCGTTTTTGAAGCTTTAATCACAGAATTTTATAAAAAACTCATTGTTCATCGTTTTCGTCCTGAATTAGAAAAACAGTGGGGCGAACAATTATTCAATATCGCATACCTTCAAATCAAGACATTTCAACCGAGTATTTTGACAGCCTTACAAGAGGAAAACAAATTGGCAAGTGAGTATGTCAAAATCAAAGCATCTGCGCAAATTGATTTTCAAGGTAAAACCTATAATTTATCCTCGATTCAACCGCTTGAAATAGATGAAGACCGTTCAGTTCGCAAAGCAGCAGCAGAAGCTAAATGGCAGTTTTTTGCAGGTCATTCAACAGAAGTTGAGCGCATCTATCACGAATCGGTTCAAACGAGGCACCGCATTGCAGTTGAATTAGGCTATAAAAACTTTGTTGAGTTGGGCTATGCCCGAATGTTGCGCTCCGATTACAATGCCGAAATGGTGGCAAATTTCAGAAAGCAAGTTGAGAAATTCATCGTTCCCATTTCTCAAAAACTCTATGAAAGACAGAGTAAACGTTTGAAAATCAATGACTTTAAATTTTATGACGAAGAGTTTAAGTTTCCCTCTGGAAACCCGAAACCGAAAGGAACGCCTGACGATATACTGAGGGGGGCAGATAAAATGTATTCTGAACTCTCACGTGATACCGACAAGTTTTTTCAATTTATGCGTTCAAATGAACTCATGGACTTGGAAGCAAAAGATGGCAAAGCAACAGGCGGCTATTGCACTTATGTCGGCAAGTATCGTGCACCATATATTTTTTCAAATTTTAATGGCACAAGTGGCGATATTGATGTTTTGACCCACGAAGCAGGTCATGCTTTTCAAGTATTTTCAAGCCGCAATATGGGTATTGCCGAGTATCATTTCCCGACTTACGAAGCCTGTGAAATTCACTCCATGAGCATGGAGTTTTTTACCTGGCCCTGGATGGAACTGTTTTTTGAAGAAGACACCGAAAAATATCGTTTCGCACACCTCAGTGCCGCTTTACAGTTCTTACCTTATGGCGTTGCCGTTGATGAGTTTCAGCATTTTGTGTATGAAAATCCAGATGTGACCCCCTCAGTAAGAAACCAAAAATGGCGTGAAATCGAGCAAAAATATATGCCACAACGCGACTATGACGGTATTCCTTTCCTTGAAAATGGTGGTTTTTGGCAAAAGCAAAGCCATATTTTTACGACACCTTTTTATTATATTGACTACACGCTGGCGCAAATCTGTGCTTTCCAATTTTGGAAAAAAGACCGAGAAGACCACAAAAAGGCTTGGGCAGATTATGTGACGCTCTGTAAAGCAGGTGGTTCAATGTCGTTTTTGAAATTGGTCGAATTAGCCAATTTGCGTTCTCCTTTCGATGACGGTTGTGTAGAATCGGTTATTGGTGAGATTACGGCTTGGTTGGATTCGGTGGATGATTCGCAGTTTTGAGACTACAGATTTAGCTGATTTAACAGATTTACGCTGATTTTTATTCAAAACAAAATTATAAATGCAAAAAACAGCTATTGACTGATCGCTGCTTTTTGCATTTTAATGTTTTGATTCGGTTAATCAATACACATTAATTTGATGAAAAACTTGCCAAAACCTCAAATTCGATTAATTTTGTAAAAAAAAGAAAAATGGTCGCAACTGCTATAAAAGAAAAGGAAATAAAAGCCCAAACGAACGGCAATGCCTCAAAACGCATCACTTGGGAGGCATTTGAAAAAAAATACCTTTCTCGTGAAGACTTCTATACGTATGAGTGGGTAAATGGTATGGTTGAGAAAACAAAACGATCTATGGATACTAAACAATTCGCTATCGAAGACAATTTAACAACTTTTTTCAATCGGTTGAAATTTCAAGGAAAAGTTGAAGGACAGCTCATAACCGAAGGTGATATGTTTTTTAAAGGCAATCATCGCCGCCCCGATATGGCATATTTGACAAAAAAACAAATTGCGAATATGGCAAAAGGCGCGAAAGATGATACGGCACAATTTGTCATCGAAGTCATTTCGACAACAGATGAAATGAACCGTGTTTATGAAAAAATGCAAGATTACGAAAAAGCAGATGTCAAAGTAATATGGCATGTTTTTGCAAAATTGCAAGAAGTTCATGTTTATCATGGTCGCCATTCAACCATTTTTAGAGGTGATGAAATGGTAACCGCTGCGCCTGTTTTGCCTGATTTTGAGATGAAAGTGTCTGATATTTTTATAATTCATGAATAAATCCAACCCTCTCAGTATCTTTGAACCAATATTCAACCGACATATTCGTCAACTCAAAAAGCAGCCACAACCCAAAGGCTGCTTTTTGAGTTTCGTACACATTGTTTATAAAAAATAAGTATTTTGGGAAAAATTAACTTTGCGACCATTCTAAAACTCGCTTGGCGCGACAGTCGCCGTCAACGTGGTCGTTTATTACTTTTTGTTTCGAGCATCATTATCGGTATCGCTGCGCTTGTTGCGATTAACTCTTTCAGCGAGAACTTGCAAAAAGACATTAATGGGCAAGCCCGTGAACTACTCGGCGCAGACTTAGCGATTGACGGACTCAACCCGCCGCCCCCCTCAGTAACCCACATCATGGACAGTATTGGTGGCACACGTTCTCGGATAGTGTCGTTTTTATCTATGGCTTATTTTCCGCAAAAAGAAGGTACGCGACCTGTGCAAGTGAAGGCACAAGAAGGCACATATCCTTTTTATGGCGAACTGAAAACCGAACCTGCTGCTGCTGCTGCGACATTTCAAAATGAACGTAAGGCATTGATTGACAATACTTTGAAGTTTCAATTTGATTTGAAAACGGGCGATTCAGTCAAAATAGGGGAGAAGACTTACCAAATTGCAGGCATTGTTTTGTCTGCGCCTGGGCGTTTGGGTTTGCAATCTGCGGTAGCCCCCTCAGTATATTTGCCGCTTTTGGAGGTTGATTCTGCCAATCTTTTGGTGCGTGGCAGTCGTGTTCAATACCAATATTTTTTCCAATTGGACAAAAAGAAAGACTATGATGGTTTGACAAAAAGCATAAAACCGCAACTTACAGAGGCAAAATACAATGTTGAAAACATCAACGACCGCAAACGTTCAACAGGCAATTCGTTCAATCAAATGGCGGATTTTTTGAATCTCGTGGGGTTCATTGCCTTGCTTTTGGGCTGTATCGGTGTCGCTTCTTCGGTCAATATATATGTGAAAGACAAGTTGCCAACCGTAGCGATTTTGCGGACGTTGGGCGCAAGCGGCAAACAAGCCTTTTTGATATATTTGACTCAAATAGCCGTTATGGGCTTAGGCGGTGCAACTTTAGGGGCAGTAATTGGCACATTGATTCAACGATTTTTACCCATCGTTTTAAAAGATTTTTTACCCATCGAAAATGTGTCGAATGACCCATCTCTAACAGCCATTGTTCAAGGCGTTATCACAGGTTTGGGCGTGTCCGTCCTCTTTGCGTTGTTGCCTTTGTTAGCGATTCGACGTACTTCGCCGCTTCGGACTTTACGCAGTGGTTTTGAGGAAGCTGAATCGGGACGTGACCCATTACGTTGGTTGGTTTTTGCCTTAATTGCCTTGTTTATCTTCGGTTTTACCTATTTACAAACGCAAAGTGTCAAAAGCAGCTTGATTTTCATAGCAGGTATCGGTACGGCATTTGGTTTGTTGGCGGCTGTTGCCAAAGGCTTAATTTGGGTTTTGAGCCGCCGCATACTGAGGGGTGTCTCTTACGCTGTGCGCCAAAGCGTGGCTAATTTGCACCGTCCACAAAACCAAACATTGACCTTAATGGTGAGTATTGGTTTGGGAACGATGTTGATTTCGACCTTATTTTTGATTCAACAATTGTTAATCAGTCAAATCTCTTTTGCAGGTTCGGGCAATCAACCGAACATGATAATGTTTGACATTCAACCGCAACAACGTGATTCAGTGGCGCAACTCGTTGTAGATTCAAAAATGCCGATTATTCAAAAAGTGCCAGTTGTGACAATTCGTTTAGAAGAACTCAACGGTTTGTCACGTATTCAATACCTCAAAGACTCCACAAATCCGATTCCGAAGTTTATTTATGAACGTGAATGGCGTGTCACTTACCGAGATATGCTCATTGCTTCTGAACAACTTTTGGAAGGCA
>JAYSQG010000479.1:0-32052 GCA_043721685.1 Saprospiraceae bacterium
ACAACAGATATGGCAGCTGCCGCTAATAAATGGTTACGCTTGAGATTTAAGGGTGGTAGCGAATAAGCCGTTCCGATTGCAATAAACTGATAGCACCATTAGCCACTATCGTTCCTCTAAAGCTGGAAATAGAGCCTAACTCAACAGCACCATTTACTTGCCAAAATATATTGCACAAGGAAGCACCATTAATGAGTGTAACGCTTGAGAGGGAGGCTGTTGACAAGGCACCCCCTATTTTGAAAATAAAGATAGCATTTGGATTACCGCCTGCATCTAAAATCAAATTGCCTGTTAAGGTTGAAGCCGCACCTGTGCAGAAAACTCCTGGAGCAAGCGTCTGATTATTGCCTAGTCCAACACCTATGACAGAACCACAAGGGATGGCGCTTAAATCACCATAAGCAACACCAACATCTATTAAAGCTTGTGCTGCTGCGGGGTCTGCTACATGAATATTGCCATTGACAATTCCCGGAGGGAAGCCATTGAATGCCCCAGCATTCGTGCCAATGTCACCTTTTATGAGCGTGAAACCATTATTGTTAATGCCTCCGCTCCCGTATATAGTGCAAAACTGGATGTTGTGCCTAAATTGGGTGCTTGTCCGAACGTTACATGGGATATTAAGAATAGTAAAACCGCTGTTAGCGCATAGAGTAATTTAGTTTTCATTATACTAAAAATTTAATTGTGAAGTGAATGTTCAAAGCGCGAAGGTGAGTCCTTTTGCATTGGGATGTGTTACACAATTATTCAATAAAGTTATATGATTCACACATTACAGTATAGAAAGCATCGTACAATAATCTTTGGGCTGGATACAGGAATAATACTTGGCTAAATCTTACTAATCTATAATGCCCCCCTCAGTATTTTCACACCTAAAAAAAAATAGGAACCCGACTCAACGGCTTGCTACTCGATTAGAAAACAAATATATTTTGAAGGAATTACGTAATTGTTGAGGTCTTATCCATTATTGTTAAAAAAAAGGGAACAGTCAGTTTGTTACATGTATCAAGGATTCAATTTAACCTTGAAGTTTATCAAGTTTGAGATCTATCTGTTTGAGTAGTTTAAACTGTTTTTCTTGCGTTTCAAAAAGGGTCTTGATTTGTTCTTCGAGTAATAAATCTACTTTTTGATTCAAGCTGCGGATTTGCATTTCTGCTTTAAGATTTATCAAATAATCGTTTTCACCACGCATTCTATCCTTTTCTTCTTGTCTGTTTTGACTCATCATTATAATGGGTGCTTGCAAGGCGGCAATACATGAGAGTATCAAATTCATCAAAATAAAAGGATAAGGGTCAAACTGATAATGACCGATAGCAACGACATTAAATACAATCCAAATTGTCAAAATGATACCAAACAGAATGATAAACCGCCAACTGCCACCAAAGCGGGCGACTTTATCCGATATTTTTTGCCCCTGCGATAGCGTCTCCTCAGGTGGATTTAAAAGGTTGTGGATGATAAGTTCTTCTGCTTTGATCGTATCCTTAACAATCTTGTGCAACTTGTTAAGATGTTCGTCTTCATCAGACAGTAACTTTTCTATATCATCGTTGACCATAATTCAGTTGATTGTTTAACTTGTTAAAATCATAAAATACTGAGGGGGGGGTAAACGATAGGGTGAAAGAGCGTGTTTGGTTTTTGGAACGTATTGATAATCAATAGCTATCTATACACGAAACTCAAAAACCAAACACGCTCAATATTCTTTAAGAACCTTTTTTTTTAGAAAACCCTTAATCCCAAAGTGGCTTGAATCCAAGCGTTTTTATAGCGGGGTGTAGAGGATGTACCGTCTCCGTTATTGTTTTGGAAATCTCGTCCTGCTCTTAAACCAAGTACAGCATTTTTTATATTGATATCAACGCCACCTGTGAAGCCCAATATGTTTTTACGGATATTATCGTTGTTAAATGCTTGATTCTGTTCAGTAGTAAAGACTTCATTCGTAAACTTATCTTTTTGGTTCAACAAATAAGAATATTGAGGTCCGAGAACGATTGTCACAAATCCAACGGGTTTAATAGCAAGCATCAAAGGCACATCAATGTAATTGGTCGTCCGAGTAAGGTCATATTGACTTCCCAATACACTGCCTTTTGCTATAAATCCTTTTTGAGAAAACAACATTTCAGGTTGGATGGCAATAACATTCCCTAAGGGAAGCGATAAAAAAACACCGCCAGCAAAACCCAATTTAGACGTTGACGTAAAATTTCCGCCCTTTGAGTCATACTGGTTTGAGTAATTGCCACCCGCTTTTAGACCAAATGAAACACCATTGTTTTGTGCGTTACTATTGTTAATCATAACGGTTAATACAACCATTAATAAGATTAGTTTTTTCATTTCAATTAAATTTAGTTATGAAATAATTTTCATGGTGCAAAGGTGAGTTCTTTATCTTCGAGTCGTGTTACACAATTTTTTTTATAAGTTACATCTTTCACACATTGAAAAGTTATCACCTATTTTTTCCTAAAAGGCGGCATAATACGCGGTAGTTTTTCAGAGAAGTCTTTAAAATTTAAATTGAATTTTATGAGCGGCGGCGTTGTATCGCCCAACAAGAAACCCCAAGATTTTAAGGAATCAATGTTGTCAAAAATCAGTTTGATAATAGCCGTTAATGGAATGGACAAAAACATACCCGGTACGCCCCATAATGCTGCACCACAAAACACTGCAATGAGACATATCAGCGCATTGAGTTTTACTTTTGAACCAATTATTTTAGGAACGATGTAGTGATTGTCTATAAATTGAATGACTGAATAAAGTATTAAAACGTAAAAAGCATAAATGGGTGATTTTGTCACCAAAGCGATAATCATGAATAAGCCGACAGCAATAATGCCACCGATATACGGAATGACATTCAGCAGTGCGCCCAAGATGCCAAACAAAATAGCGTATTTAATGCCCAATATGAGAAGACAAACAGAATTGAGGCTTCCAACAATAGCAAATTCTAAAAAAAGCCCAACAAGATAGCTTTGCACGATTGTCTTTGTTTTTATTAATATATCGCTTACTTTATTGTCATTGCTGTCACCAAAAAGCCGATGCGTAAACGCTACTAAATGGGATTTGTACAATAAAATCATAAAAATGTACACCGGTGTTAGAAAAGCAACCGATAAAAACACGCCCATCGTCGTCAGTGTTGTCCCTATTGCCGACCCACTGTTATCCAAGAGATCTTTACTGCCATTGGCAATCCATTCATTGATTTTTTTCACACTGATATTGAAATAACCCGCAGCCCAGCTAATGGATTCATTGAATATGGTTTGAAATTTATTCACTAATTGCGGATAAGCTTGACTCAACAAAGCCGCTTGTGACGATAATAAAACAATAAGCGCACTGGTGAGTAAAAAAACGATTGTTAAAACAACCGTGATGGACAGGGCCCGATTCATTTTATTATTGACCAAAAAATTGACGGCTGGACTGATTGAGATCGCCAATATAGTCGCGTAAATCAAAGGCAGAATGATGCCTTGCGCGATGTATAACATGCTGATAAAAGCATACAAACCAATGACAAGGAGCGATGCTTTGGCATAAAATGGAAACTTCATTTTAATAAAACATTTTGAATGATGAATGAGAAATGATGAATTTGCCCCCCTCAGTAAATTCATCATTTCTCATTCATCATTAGTTAACCTATTTTAGGTTTTTTTCCATAAATATCTTTCAATCGAATGGGTTTACCATCAGCATCTTTTACATTGAGGTTATACCTTATCCTGACACGAGTGCCTATCGGTGAATAGTAGTAAATGCGCCACATATCGCCTTCACCGACACCGATACAGCCATTTGAGTATGCTTTGCCGAGTGTATTTTCATTGGTTGTCGGATGAATCAATTGACCATAATCTTCACCATTGATTTGAGGTTCAAGCCACGGCATCAGTGCCATAAATGTTGAATCCCCATCGTCGCGCTTGGTTTTATCATGTGTTTCGCCTGTAACAGGGTCTAAATAAGCAGATTTGAAATAAGTATGGATGATTTTACCACTGCCCGTCTTTGTCCGAAGTTTAGACATTTTTTCGTAGTTCGCCCATTGGTTTATGCGGTTTTGCCCAACTCTAACGAGATACGTACCGAGGGTATCGCTGCCTTCAATAACCCTAAGTTTCATTTCAGGGATATTAACGTCGAGAACGGTTTGGGTTTGTGATTCTATTATCTGATGTGCAATCGTATCGGTTGGGATGTATAAAGTATCGCCTTTTTTAAGCACAACCAGTTCTTTTTGGTCATAGACGAAAACGCCCTGTTTTCTTTGGCGATAATAGTCAGTGCTTTCTAAGGTATCTAAAAGCCACGGATTTGTGCGCACAATGAGGTGCGCTGTCAAATCATAAGCCACTAAAGTGTCATAGATATGAGCAACGCTGTCCATATAAGGAAAATACTGCTTTATACGAATATCTTTTTCAACAACATATGCATAAAGCCACGTTTTAATAGTCAAACTATCGGTATTGATTGCCTGTGGATTGGGTGTTTTGACCTTTGGTTTGCAACTAAAGGCGATGACTAATAAAAATAAAGCCATCAAATAAAAAGGTCTGCGCGTTTTCATAAAAAGATGATTTATTTGTTTGTGCTAAGAAGCCTATCATTCGATTTGTGCATAATCATTCTCAATAAATTGCTACCGAAAGCCTTAACCGTTTCAGGGTGTTTCGCTACAATGTTTGTGATGCCAAATAGTAAAGCTGTTACAAAAAGCTTTTTTAAGGGGCTTATTGATACATTTTTAAGTAACTTTTGGGAGAGATATCCGACAACTAAACCCACCGATGTATTCAAAATATCGTCTTTCAAATCATCAGAGGCGGCGGCTTCTTTGAAGGTATTTTTGATAATATTGATGGGTTGTATGCTTTCAAAAGCGCGATTGAATTGTTCTTTCAACATTCTCGCATCATTGGCTTGCTGCGCTTCAAGTTCAAGGATGGCATCTTTAATACTTGTATCTGAATTTATCTTTTGCATGACCGTTTTATTTTTTACTAAATTATCCTTATACCTCCTCCCGATTGTTAAGAGATAAGCCATCACTATCCAATTGTGAAATCAATAAATCACTAATGGGTTCTTTAATCCATTTATGAAGAGAAAAAAGCAAAACAACCCCCACGACGAGGTAAAATATGGCGACAATAAAGAAACCGAAGTAAGGTTTTCCCAATAAATCACCTAAGTAAAGTGCCATACCAAAGCTCAAAAAAGAAACAAATAGCACCATTACGATGAAAACGATGAATCGAGATGTTAACAAAGTAATGACAACACTCATCGTCTCCATCACTTTGTACTTTGACAGTTCTAAGGTCGTTTTGCCGTATGCTTCGACTCTTTCAAACAATGATTCTATTAAACTTGGCGATGTTTCCATATTATTTAACTTGTTATTCATACTATGACAAAAAATAATAAGCAACAGACTTTGATAATGAGTACAATTTGTTGATAGGTTTTATAAGTTGTTGAAATGTAAAATGTATGGATTGAAACAAGAAAATCACACCCATTCCCAAATTTTGTCTGTCGCTTATTATATTTTGCGAAGGTTTTATTTAGTTAGCTCCTTCGCTTTTGAATTGACCGAAGTAGCGACTTCATTGATGGCTAATTCTGCTTTTGCTTTGCCATTTTCAGCCATCTTTGCCGTTTCAGCCATCAAACTTTCAAATTTCTGAGTCATGCCGTTAACGAATTCATTGAATTTGTCGCTTAATCCATCTGCATAATCACTGCTCCCTTTCGCAATTTTCTTCCGCGTTGTTGCGCCTTTTTCAGGAGCGAATAAGATACCTAATGCGGCGCCGGCAGCAACACCTGCTAATACGCCTACGAATGCTTTTAATGCGTTCATAATTGACTATTTTTAATTGTTTAAAAAAATATTTGCGTAGCTATATCTTCTGCAAACCGTTAGATTGACCCCCTCAGTATTTGAGTACATTTGGTTGGTTTACAATACTTTGCGGGAATGAATAGCTACCTATAATTTGTATAAAGTCTTTATACGACTTTCTTGCCTTGAATAATTCTTAGCAATATGGCGATAACTGCAATGACAAGCAGAATGTGAATAATACCACCTGCGCTGTATGCAAAAAATCCAACTAACCAAAAAATGATTAAGACGACTGCGACTAAATAAAGTATATTGCCCATAATGTTGTTTTTATTTATTGTTAAAAATTAGTTTATGATAATGTCTGAGTATTGCTTCAAATTGTATTTGTCAACGTCAATATCAATGTCCTCGGGTTTTTAATGGAGACTATTGAAGGAATGCCACTTGCAGTAGCAATGACCATCAAAACCATTTGGAATAATGCTGTTTTAAATTGGGTGATATTTTTCATGTTTGTTGTTTTTTAATTGCGATTATTGAATGATGCAAAGGTGAGTCTGTTCTGAAAGATAAGCGTTACACAATTTTTGATATAAATTACATGATTCACACATTGCGAGATGTATAAATTAATCTTCAAAAGTTATTCCATCGCCTTGTGCATTCAGAAACGGCAGATATGAGCAATTTTGACCCCAATGTGAGGTATTTCAATCCTAAAAAGCTTCTTTAGTATTGATTTTGACCCTAAACAAGTCTTTGAAAAGTATATGATGAGCGAGATTCGCTATTTATACTGAGGGGGGACTTATGTGCCACTGCGACAATAAGGCATGAACAGGGCAATGTGTGAATGTTGCAACTTAATCCTAAAATTGTATAACGCTTATCTTCTTAGATATACCCATCTTTGCATTGTTGTAAAAAGTCATTGCAACATAATATAAAAATTATAGTCATGATAGAACTGATAGGAAATTGGGAAGAGCAAAAAGGTAAGCTCAAACAAATATTTGCCACATTAACCGACAATGACTTGTTGTTTGTAAAAGGCAAACAGGAGGAAATGATAGGTAAACTGCAAATCAAATTAGGGAAAACAAAAGAAGAGTTACATAAGATTTTAGCAGGAATCTAATCCCTGTTGGAAAACACCTATCGTTGTGGCTGTTCCAAATTCTGATTTAAAGTTGAAATTGCTTTTATAAGGCGGTGTTTGTTAAACAACACCTAAGTCAATCGGTATGATAACCTCTATTGATGAAAATGATGGCCGAAAAGCGAACAAAACAGAGTAAAAACTTCATTTAAGGTGTATTTCTTTTTTCGCATTGTGTACCCAATACAATGATGCTTACATTATCACCTTATTCAATTCTTCAATCTGCTTCGCGATCCGTTTTATTTGTGCATCAAAAGTCTTGACGACTTGCTTAAAATCGTCGGGGTGCATAAGTTCAATTTGTCTGATAACTGCATCTCGCAACACTTTGTTACTGCGCCATTCATCCATATCCAAACCTTCCAAAGGGCGACCTGTTTTTTGTTCCAGAGAAAGTTTGACCATTTTGATAGTGAGAATCTTTGAAATCGCTTCGCCTGCTAAAAATGGGTCAGCTTGGGTCAATTTTTGAATCACTTTATTGGCTTCTCCACTCCTATCCAATGATAATTCTTGTCGTTTATTTTCTAAGAGTATGACCTCTTGTTGTGCTTGTTCTTTTTGCAAAGCCAATTTTTGCTTTTTTTGCTCCACAGAGATCTGCTTAAGTTGCTCATTACTTTTCCAACCTTCTTCAACAGCTTTGATGAAAAACCCACCTATATTCTCCTTTATTTTTTGATGTTTGATACCATCTAAAGTACAAATCAAGCCATCGTTTACTTTCTCTTCACCATGCTCTTTTAACAACATATTCAGTGTCATTTCCGTTATTCCCCACTGCCCTACTTGCTCATAAGTTTTGTTAAAAAAGCCCCCCCTCAGTATTTCCGTCGTTTGTTTGCTATCTGGCTCCTGTTCTGGCTGTATTTGTTGATTCCGTTTAACATTTTTGCTTATGCGAAAGATGATTGCATCTATTTTTTTTCCTTGTTTTTCTTCATCAAAAGAAAATTTGATGTCCGTAGAGGTTTCTAAATCTCTCTGTGCCTTCAAGATGACCTTCTGTTTAAAATTAGCATACAAAGGATACTCCCCTTGTGTTAAACCCAAAATCAATCGTAAATCATCAATTTTAAACTTTCTTTTGCCAATTTTTTCGTATTGTTTCAATAACTCATATACCCTTACTGAATACACGCTGCTTAGACCCCATAGATTTCTAATATCATAAACCAAATATCGCGCTTTCAACTCCAATAAATAAGGCTTCAAATTAGGGTGAAACTGCACCGATATATAGTTGCCATCTTTAGGATCCTTAAACCCTTCGACGCTGACAATGAGCGGCGTTTCAAACCATTTTATGCCTTCTGGTGTCTCTCTTTCTACCTCAATGACCCTTTTCATCAACCTTCTCGCCGCATCTTTTACAGATTGGTAGTTGTCGCCTTTGTCACTGAGGTTTAAATCTTTGAGCAAATCACCTATATAGATATTGTAAGTCTTAAAATCTACATCAGACGGCTTTATCAAAGTCAATGCTTTCGCAAAAACCCGAACTTCCCAAATATCAAACTTATATCTTGCCTCAACTAATTCATTCGACTTTCTAATAAGTTTGACATTGTCATGGACATCTCCTGTTCTATTTTGTTTAGCCATATATGCGCTGATTGTAGATAAAAACTGCGGCAATATTACATATAACCCAATAAAAAGCAAGTTATAATAACATTTTTTTTCAAAGCCTCCGACGAAAATACGAGATTGATGCTTATCCGACTTTTTAGTTATAGTTACTCTTCCATTTTAGAATAGTAAAAATAACTTTTTTGCATATAAAAGTTTCAAATTCACCCATATTGAGTCCTGATTCGGTAGATTTATAACTTCCGTCTTTTAGGTTATAGTTACTCCGACTTATCAGTTATACATCTCCGACCTTTAGGTTATAGTTGTCCGACTTATTGGTTATAGTTGCCGACCTTTAGGTTATAGTTGCCCTCATAAATCATTGATTTTCATGGGTTTGTGCGCATTGAAACATTACAGTAATAATAGAAAGATCTCAAAAGAAAAACAACTTGAAGATTAAAATGTAGGTTTGTTTCGTCTTAATTTAGATTGTAGACGTTTTTTGTTTCTTACTACACAAAAATTTCGCGGGGCCTCTCTCCTACTTTTGTACTTAAAATATCAAACCTCTTGGGGATTCACGACTTATTGTCAGAACCAATGTATTACTGAGGGGGGCTTTTCGTTTCGAAAGATTTAGTAAATCTGGTGTGCCGAATCAATTGATTTATGTGGGTTATTAAACTGAAACTCATAATTCCCTACACGAGAAATTGACTTGCTATGGCATCATTACCATTTAAAAACTTTTCCTTTACAAATTTGCAGTGCATTTTTTATAGTATTTATAGTAAAAATAATAAATAGTGTTTTTACTATAAAAATTATAATTATAACATTTACTATAAAAATATTAAATGTTATAAACGCAACCAGAATAGTTTTTTTGTTTCCAATTCTGCATTGTCTTTACAACAACATCTTTGTATTGTCATTATTAAGTCTCAAATAAGGCATTTATATGGCTTGTGAGCCGTTATTGTGCTTTGGATGCTGCTTTGCTGATGAACGCATTTGGATTCGATGTGAATCAACGATTTGAAGTTGAGAGTTTTAACGTATCGGGACAGCATTGATTTACTATATTTATAGTATTTATAGTAAAAACAATAATACCTTTGCAAAAAATCGAAAATTATGGATGCTAAAATTATTTCAGTGGCGCACCGAAAGGGTGGTATAGGTAAAACATCTATCACGTTACACCTTGCTACAGCCCTTGCGACCCAAAAAAACCTTCGGGTTATCGTGTTGGATACGGATAGCCAACAGAGCGCATTTAAATACAGAGCGTTTGAACGCAAGAATATTTATGATGACAGCGAGCCACCGTATGTCATCGAGCGCGTACAACCCAAATATCTGTTCGATGAATTGCGACACTTGCGTTCAAAGTATGACGTGATTTTCATTGATGTACCGCGTTTGACTGAGGGGAGTGAGGACAGCCAACTTTCGACGGCAATTACGTATTGCGATTATGTATTGATTCCAATTGTTGCGGGCGATTTAGAGGGTTTGAGCACAAACGAATTTGTGAAACTGATACAAGGTATTGATGAGTATAAAAAACAAAAAGATTTTTCATTCAGCTATTTTGGCTTTTTGAACAAGCGTAACCAACGCACCGAAAATCAAGAAGCAGTAGAATTTATGAAAAAACTAAAAGTCCCCATGTTCGAGAATGCGCTGTCTGATGTAAAGTCTTTGTCGAAGCCATATACTTATGAGAGCGTTTTAGATACTAAAGAGGGGAGGAGTAGATTCGAACCTTTTTTTAATGAATTCATCAAAAAATTTGAACTTTAATCATGGCAAAGAACAAGAGATCCATTTGGGATATACCACAAGATGAAGTGGTGCAAGCCGCTAAACAATTGCAACAAGAATCAATTCATCATATTCCAGAAAGAGAATTAGAACCTGTTGTTGCTCTGGAAACACCCAAAACAGAGAAGCCTGAGAAATTGCAAATCATTTATGTCGATACATCACACCATACACAAGCCAAAATCAATGCGGCTATGCGTGGTATGAAATTGGGTAAATACATCGAATATTTGATTAATAAGGACAAAGATAACTTATAGTTTTTATAGTAAAAATAGCATTTATAATAAAAACAGTATTTGCAGTAAAAACGATATTTACTATAAAGATTTGAGACAAACAACAAGTAGGGGAGGGGGAAAAGAATAAAAGAATAAAAGCCCGTTTTTAAACCTTTGTATTTGCAAACCTTTAAAAAGAGCTTTCAAAAAACGGAAGAAATGAGTAAAATTATCACAGTTCAAGGCGTAGAAGTACAACTTTTGGAATTCAAGGAGAATGATTATATCTCTTTGACGGATATGGTTAAAAACTTTGGCGACAGTCAGTTGATTTACAACTGGATGAAAAACCGGAGTACCTTGGAATATCTGGGTGCATGGGAGCAGCTTTACAATGCAGATTTTTATAATGAAGGGTTTGATGAGATGCGAATTCAATCGGGTTTTAATGCTTTTACATTGACACCTAAAAAATGGATTGAAGCGACAAGAGCCGTTGGATTTATCTCAAAATCAGGTCGCTATGGTGGCGGTATTTTTGCGCACAAGGACTTAGCCTTTGAGTTTGGTACATGGCTATCACCTGTTTTTAAACTTTACTTAATTCGAGAGTTTCAGCAACTAAAAGATGCTGAAAACAAATCGAAAAATCAGACATGGGATCTGCGCCGCGAATTGGCAAAAGTCAATTATTATATTCATACCGATGCCGTAAAAGATTATCTTATCCCGCAGCGTTTGCTAAATTCTCGTTTAGAAGGTATGGTTTATGCCAATGAAGCCGATTTACTCAATCTGGCTCTTTTCGGTAAAACAGCGAAAGAATGGAAAGCGGCCAATCTTGAAGCTAAAGGTAATATGCGTGACCATGCCTCAGCAGAACAATTACTTGTTTTGGCGAATCTCGAAAACCTAAATGCCGAATTTATCAAACAGGGCTTGAAAGGGGATGAACGCTTGCACCGACTCAATGAAATAGCAATCCATCAAATGAATTTGTTGACGACGATCACAAATAAAATTTTGGGGAGTGGTGACAAGGGGCGTGAATCACTCCTTAAAGGCGAGTAGGGTAGGTTTAATTCCAAAGTGGTCGGTTAAAAGTTGATATTCTGCGTCAATAAACCACCTATAATTCGTGTTTCAATGAAAATCTTGTATGGTGTCGCCAATCCGAGCGGAAAATTACCTTTTTCAATTGCTCAAAATGTAAAGGATTATCCCTATTTTAATCCTTATCCCGAAAAAATAACTTTCGAATATTATCACGACTATACGCTTTTTGATAAAAAAATCTACCCCCCTCAGTATGAGACGGGTAGAACGTGTAAAAATTCATCATTAAACAAATGGGACCATTAAAAGGCATAAAGATTATAGAAATGGGCGGTATCGGACCTTGCCCTTTCGCGGGTATGTTGCTTGCAGATATGGGTGCAGATGTGATTGTCGTCGAGCGCAATATAGATGCAACAGACAGTCGTTTGCCCGATTGTAGCCGTCGAGGGAAGCGTTCCATTGCTTTGGATTTGAAAAGTGAAGAGGGTATTGAAACCTTATTACAATTGATAGAAAAAGCCGATGTCTTGTTTGAAGGATTTCGCCCCGGCGTGATGGAACGTTTGGGTCTAAGTACAGAAGTCTGCTTGGCGAGGAATCCGAAATTGGTTTTTGGCAGGATGACAGGTTGGGGTCAAACAGGTCCTTTGGCTCATGCTGCGGGGCATGACATCAATTATATATCTTTGACAGGAGCTTTGAACGCCACAGGTCGAGCCAATGAAAACCCGTACCACCTTTGAATTTGGTTGGTGATTACGGGGGCGGATCGATGTTTTTGGTTACAGGTATATTGGCAGCCCTTTTGGAAACCCAACAACATCCGCATAATGTGGCGAGAAAAACGTATATAGATGTGGACGGCATGACACAACCTTCACCTGCACCACGATTTAGCAGAACACCCTCGGAAGTCCCTTTTAGCGGACGTGCTGCGGGCGAAAATACAGTTGAAGTATTGAAAGATTGGGGTATTCATCATTCATAATTTATCATTCACCATTACAATCATGTCAAAAACAGCATTTATAACAGGCGGTAGTCGTGGCATCGGCAAAGCCATCGCTTTGAGCCTTGCAAAAGCAGGCTATAATATTGTCATCGCTGCCAAAACAGCAGAGGCGCATCCTAAATTGGAAGGCACAATATTTACTGCCGCTGAAGAAATAGAAAAATTCGGCGTAAAAGTATTGCCCCTTCAAGTGGATATCAGAAGCGAAGAAAACGTCGTCGCGGCCATTGAAAAAACCAAAAACACTTTTGGGCATATAGATATTTTGGTAAATAATGCATCTGCCATAGACCTCTCTACTACCGAACATTTGTCTATGAAAAAGTTTGATTTGCTGCACAGTATCAATATCAGAGGCACTTTTATGATGTCAAAATATTGTATTCCCTTGTTGAAAGAAGGCGAAAATCCACACATACTCACCTTATCACCGCCTTTAAACCTCGACCCTATGTGGTTTGGCAAGCACCTCGGCTATACTTTGTCCAAATTTGGCATGAGTATGACGGTATTGGGTTTGGCAGAAGAATTAAAGCCTTACGGTATTGCGGTCAATGCTTTGTGGCCTCAAACGACGATTGCAACGGCTGCCGTTCAAAATCTTTTAGGCGGCGATGCAATGATTCAATGCAGCAGAACGCCCGATATTATGGCAGATGCAGCGATGGAAATCTTTAAACAATCAAGTTCTACTTGTACGGGCAATTTTTTCATTGATGAAGAAGTGCTCAAGGCGGCGGGCGTATCGGATTTTACACATTATGCCGTCAATCCGAAAATGGAATTGTTTACTGATTTGTTTTTGTAAGCAGGCGAAACCCAAACTGTGCCATTAGCCCTTGTTGCCAAAGATTTGGGCTGGTATAATCTTTTTAAAAATCCACTTTATCCTTTTGGATTTGGATTAACCTATTGAGTGAATCAAGACTATTATTTATCCATATAAAAAAGAGAGACTGTTTCCCAAAAATCAGGAATAGTCCCTCTTTTTTTATTCCTATCAGTATGTTGCTAAAATTTTCTAAATTTGTGTCAATTCATCAATCAAAAAATGAAAAAAAAAGAAGTAGATATTCATTCAATATTCTCAAAAATGTTTCCATTTTTGAAGAGTAGCGATATTGATGAATTTTTGTCCATTTGTCAATATACGACTTATAAGAATAAAGAAGTGATTTTCAACAGAGGCAGTACAAACCGCAAATTGGCGTTCATCTTGTCGGGCGTTGTACGTGGTTATTTTATCAATAAATTAGATGTTGAAAAGAACATCATACTGCGTGTTGGAGGTACATTTATTTGTCCTGTGGAGTGGTTAAATGGTGCTATTCCCTCCAAATATACCTTTGAAGCTATTTTAGAATGTGAAGTTTTGATTTTGAATATATCTGATTTTCAAGAATTGGCTAAAAAAAATGATGCTATCTTTGACCTCCACGAATGGTCTTTGGTAGACCCTATAAACATGATGCTCTATCGCATAGAATCCATGATAGACTTGTCCGCTGAAGAACGGTATAAAGATTTGTTGAAAAAACACCCCTACCTTTTTCAAAAAGCATTCAATAAACATATTGCTAATTTTTTAGGCATTATGCCTGTCTCTCTTTCCCGAATCATTAAAGGAATAAGGGGCGATTCTAATCAATAGACTTTGTTTGAGTTTCGATACCCCCCTCAGTATTTAGGACACGCGAGCATATTGCTAATTATAAATACCCGCGCCATGTCGAGTTTTTACCTGCTTTACCTTTGGGCGCAACGGGAAAAATCTTAAAAAAAGAGTTAAGAAAATAAAAATGGAACAAATTATTGTTAAAAAAGAGGGAGAGGTTGCACGGATAATATTAAATCGTCCCGATAGCCTGAATGCGCTCACAGAACAAATGTTCGATACCTTAAAAACGGTTTTAGCTGAAATCAATGACGATGACAATATTAAAGTTGTTCTTGTTTCTGGCGCAGGCAGAGCTTTTTCAGCAGGTGTTGATTTAAAAAGCACAGGTGCAGATGGTTTCCAAAAAGAAGGCAGTTTTATGAAAGGTGGACGAGAAGTCGGAAATCTTATCGTCAACCTAAAACAGGTGACTATTGCCCAAGTTCACGGCTATTGTTTTACAGGTGCATTAGAACTAATGCTGTTTTTTGATATGGCTTTCTGCACCGAAAATACGCAATTTGGCGATACACATGCCAAGTTTTGCATCATTCCACAATGGGGTATGACACAACGCCTTGCCCGGAGGGTTGGTTTGAATAAAGCTAAAGAATTGACTTTTAGAGCTTTACGAGTGAAAGGTATCGAAGCTGAGCGCATCGGATTGGTTAATCGAGCGTTCAAAGAAGATGAGTTAGAAAGCGAAGTGAATCAGATTATCTCTGAAATTTTAGATAACAGCTTTGAAGCGATAGTTACTATCAAAAAACTATATAACGAAGGCTACGAGACAACGCTCAAAGAAGGGCTGCAACCTATCCTGCCGAAGCGGGTCGGCGTTCTGTGGACAATGGCGTTCAAGTATTAGGCGGTGCAGGTTTTTGTAGTGAATATATTTTACAACAATACCTCCGCGATATTCGCATTATGTCCATCTATGAAGGCACAACGGGCATACAATCTATGGATTTGTTGGGTCGAAAAATACCAATGCAAGGCGGTGCTGCCCTCAAATTATTGGTCAAAGAGATGCGCCAAACCATTGATGAAGCGGCTAATTACGATGCCTTGAAACCATACTGTAAAAAGTTAAAAGAACAAATAGAATTGAATCAACAGGTTTTGGAATACCTCCTGTCTTTTGCTATGAAAGGCGAACATGAACGCTATCTATCAGAGGCAACTTTATACATGGAGTTTTTAGGCACTATCGTCGTCGCATGGCTTTGGCTAAAAAATGCAACTGTGGCTCAAAAAGCTTTGATTACCAATGATTTAAAAGGTTATTCAACTAATTTTTATGAAAGTAAAATCCATACGATGCAGTTTTTCTTCAAATACGAAGTGCCACATACAGCTTCCTTAGCAGAAATTTTGATGGATGATATGGTGTTGACAATTGCACAGGACAATGCAATTCTTGTTGAAAACTGACCCCCTCAGTATTTTTAATAAAAAAAATAAGAATGAATAAAATTATCACATCAGAAGATTACATCAATAGCCTTCGAGGGCGCAAATTGAAGGTTTATTTGTTCGGTCAGTTGGTTGAGGACATTGTGGAACATCCCATGATTCGTCCCTCCATCAATGCTGTTGCGGAAACCTACGATTTGGCGATTTCAAACCCAGAATTGGCTTCTGCAATCTCGCCTTTTACCAATGAACGGGTCAATCGGTTCTTGCATATTGCGCAATCTACCGAAGATGTGGTGAATCAAAATCTGATGCAACGTAAATTGGGGCAGTTGACGGGTACGTGTTTTCAGCGTTGTGTCGGTATGGATGCGTTTAATTCTTTGTTTTCAACCACTTTTGAAATAGATAAAAAATACAAAACGAAATATCACGACAAACTCACTACTTTTTTAACGCTTATGCAAGGACACAATTACGTTGTAGGTGGTGCAATGACTGATGTTAAAGGCGACAGAAGTCTTGCACCGCATCAACAAGCCGACCCCGATTTGTTTGTCCATGTTGTGAAAAGAACAGAAGAAGGGGTGTACATCAGTGGTGCAAAAGCACATCAAACAGGCTGTCTTAATTCGCATTGGTTGCTCGTGATGCCGACGATGCGGCTGACCGAAAACGATAAAGACTATGCCATAGTCGGCGCAGTACCCGTTGAAAAAGATGGCATTACATATATTTATGGCAGACAATCGTGCGACACCCGCAGCATGGAAGACGGCGATATTGACGCAGGAAATGCCCAATATGGCGGACAAGAAGCAATGGTCATTTTTGACAATGTGTTTATTCCCAACGATAAGATTTTTATGAATGGCGAACACGAATTTGCGTCTATGTTGGTAGAGCGATTTACGTGTTATCATCGCCGCAGCTATGTCTGCAAATCAGGCGTAGGAGATGTGTTAATCGGTGCGGCGGCTACGATTGCCGAGTACAACGGTGCGGATAAAGCGAGCCATATCAAGGACAAATTGGTGGAAATGACGCATCTCAACGAAACGATTTACGGCATGGGAACAGCCGCCTCTTATCATTCAACGCCCACAGAATCGGGTGCGTATCTGCCCAACGATATGCTGGCGAATGTGTGCAAACATCACGTCACACGATTTCCTTACGAAATAGCCCGTTTGGCGCAAGACTTAGCCGGTGGTTTGATGGTGACATTGCCTTCTGAAAAGGATTTTAGAAGCGAAGAAGTGGGTCATTTATTAGAAAAATACCTAAAAGGACGTGCCGATGTCTCCACCGAAAACCGCATGCGCATCTTACGCCTTATCGAAAACATGACTTTAGGGCGCAATGCCGTGGGCTATTTGACCGAATCCATGCACGGTGCAGGCAGCCCACAAGCGCAACGCATACAGATTGCAAGGCAAATGGATTTAGAATTTAAAAAAGCATTGGCTAAAAAATTGGCAGGGATAAAGGAATGATGAGTGATGAATTTGCGAAGCAAATTTTAAAAACACACCCCCTCAGTATTTTACAGTTTTAAAGCACAGTTTTAATAAAACAGACAAATTTTAATATGAAATTATACTTAAAAATCATACTCATTTTCATTTCTTTTCCTGTTTTTGCTCAAAAAGTGCCTGAAAATCTGCACAAACACAGCGAAGAGTTCAAAAAAGAAATTATCAAAGTGACCGATGGCGTTTATTGCGCTATTGGCTATGGCATTGCCAATACGATATTTATTGAAGGCAAAGACAGCTTGATTGTCATAGACGTGCAAGACAGCAACGAATCGGCACAAGCCGTTAAAGCAGATTTTGACAAAATTTCAAAAAAGCCTATCAAAGCCTTGATTTATACGCACAACCACAGCGACCACGTTGCAGGATGTGGTGGTTTTGTGAATGAAAATGATGTGTTTGATGTATATGCTCATGCAACGACAGCAAGTCTTATCAATCAACAAATGAATCTGTTGCGTCCGATTATCTTAAAAAGAAGTATGCGGATGTTTGGCTCGGTATTGACGACTGATGAACAACATGTTAATTGTGGTATTGGTGGCAAATTAAACGTTGACCCCCATTCGACTTTTACGACTTATTATCGAACCAAAACCTTTGAAGAAAACCTAAAAGTGACCATTTCTGGGGTAGATTTGGAGTTAATTCATGCACCAGGTGAAACGTCTGACCAAATTTATGTCTGGCTACCGAAGCACAAATTGCTGATTTGTGGTGACAATTTATACAAGGCATTTCCGAACCTATATACCATCTGAGGCACACCTTACCGCGATGTCATGGAGTGGATGCACAGCGTGGATTTGATACGCCGTTTCGAACCCGATTTCCTTGTTCCATGCCATACAAAACCCATTTTTGGCGCACAAAACATACAGGAAATAACGATTGCCTATCGTGATGCGATTCAGTATGTTCATGACCAAACCGTGCGTAATATGAACAAAGGTTTGATGCCCGATGATATTACGCAGTTGGTGAAACTGCCGCCACAATTGGCGCAACATCCTTATTTACAAGAGTTTTATGGCAAAGTAGAATGGTCAGTAAAAAATATTTTTAACGGCTATTTAGGTTTTTTTGATGGCAATTCGACCACACTTCAACCCTTGAATCCGACTGAAAAAGCGCAAAAAATGGCTGAATTGGTGGGTGGGCAAGACATTTTAAAACAGAAATGCCAAAAGGCTTTTGAAGCAAAACAATATGAATGGGCTTTGGAGTTAACGGATTATTTACTCCGTTTGCAACCCCAAGATACTGAGGGGGTGCGCATTAAAGTCGCAAGCCTTGAAGCATTGGGCGAAGCAGAAAGCAATCCGAATGCAAGGCATTATTATTTTACGACAATGGCGACCAATTTGGTGCCAGCGAAAAGTGCGAATGTGGACAAAATTAAGGTCTTCAAATTTGACGATACCAAAGAGGTATTTTCGCTACATTTTCGCTACATTTTCGCTACATATTCGCAACAGCGTCTGCGAAGTTCAGTCTTTAGAGATGCCTAATCCTCAATTAATCATAGCAACAACAGCTCAAATTTGGAAAGAATCTATCGCCCGAATTAGACCCATGCCTGAATCTTTGAAGAATGGTGATATAAAAATAGTGAAAGGCGCACCCACAGATTTTTTAGGATTTATGACACTTTTTAGAGAATGAATAGGGATATCGAATAACGTAGGTATCCGATACGAGAACGGAACAAATTTTATAAAATACAAATTTAACTAAAATGGAAAAACTTATTAGCTTTATAGCCGCACACGAAGTCGGCTTTGTCATGGGTATTCTCCTTTTTTTTGGCATATTAGAAGCCATTTCGGGCTATATTTCAAGTTCAAAACGGACTAAAAACGATGTGCTTATTGAAACAGTCAATGCGTTTTTTCTATTTCTCATTACAAAACCCATTGTCTTCTTTTTATCTTATTCATTGGTAAAATTTCTGTTTCCAAGCCAAGCAGCGGCATGGACAACTTTGCCTTTATGGGCGGGACTCATTATTTTCGCATTTGAAACTCAAAGACAATAAATGAGTTGAAATTACCCCTTATACTGAGGGGGGTAAAAATTTAGGTGACACGAATTTCACAAATTACACGAATTTATTTTTTTCTTTCGTGTAATTTGTGTAATTCGTGTCACCCCATTCATCATTCATCATTCAACATTAAAAAATCATGGATTTATCACAAATACCTCCTGGATTAGAATTGCCGAAAGGCATACCAGCTCGTTTGGCTTTTGCTTCACACGAAGATGCGCGGGAGCATCGCAAAAAAATGCTGGTCGCGGCATTTCGTTTATTCGACAAATTTGGTTTCAACGAAGGCGTTGCGGGGCATATCACAGCCCGTGACCCTGAACGTACTGACCATTTTTGGGTCAATGGCTTCGGCGTTGATTTTGGCAGCATGAAAGTGTCCGATTTGATATTGTGCAACCACCAAGGCGAAGTTGTGGAAGGCAAATACTCGGTCAATCGGGCGGCTTTTGCCATTCATTCGCAAGTGCATGAGGCACGTCCCGATGTTGTTGCGGCAGCACATGCCCATTCCATATATGGCAAAGCCTTCTCTTGTTTGGGTAAAAAATTAGACCCAATTACGCAAGACGCTTGTGCTTTTTTTGAAGACCACGGCTTGTATTCCGACTATGGTGGCGTTGCCAATGACAAAGAAGAAGGCGAAAGAATCGCCAAAGCTGTCGGTAAATGCAAAGCGGCCATTCTCCAAAATCATGGTTTAATCACCGTCGGACAAAGTGTTGAAGAAGCCGTTTGGTGGTTCATCACGATGGAACGCAGCTGTCAAGCGCAACTTTTGGCAGAAGCTACGGGCTTGACAACGCTGAAAATTGACAGAGAAACTGCTTTGAAAGCACGGGCTGAAATTGGCTTTCCCATAGCGGGATTGTTTCAATTTCAACCATTATTGCAGAAAATACAAAGGGAAATACCGAATATGTATGATTAATCACCTTTCACCTATGGAAAAATTTAAAGCTACCGACTATCAAATTAAAACTTATTTAGAAGGTGTACAAGGAAAAGTGCCGCTTGTTTCACCCGATTGGAAAAAATTGGAGCAACAAGCCTTAGCAAAAATGGACGCTTCGGCTCTGTCCTACATCGCTTACGGAGCGGGTTTGCAAAAAACGGTGGACAACAACCGAAGTGGTTTTGACAAATACCGCATTGTGCCACGTATGTTGCGCAACGTTGAAAACCGCGATACTTCGACGAAAATATTGGACGTTGAATATCCTTCGCCTTTCTTTTTATGTCCCATTGGCGTTGCCGAAATGGTGCATCCCGAAGCAGATTTAGCGATTGCACGAGGCGCAGCACCGACGGGAATACCCTATATTTTCTCCAATCAATCTTCTTTTTCGATGGAAGAATGTGCGAAAAACATGGGCGACACACCGTTTTATTTTCAATTGTATTGGTCAAAATCAAGGGATTTAGTCGCCAGTTTTGTCAAACGGGCTGAAAAATGTGGCGCAAAAGGCATTGTTTTGACTTTGGATACAACCATTCTCGGTTGGCGCACAAGAGATTTGGACATCGCTTTTTTACCATTTTTACAAGGAAAAGGCATCGGACAATACACTTCCGACTCTGTTTTTCAAAAATTAATGATCGAAGAAATCGAAAAGGCGAATACAGACAATCATGCGCCCGATTCTCCCGAATTTAAAAAATTGCAGCAGTTCACAGCAGTTCGCTTATTCACTCAAATCTATACAAATCCTTCTACGACTTGGGCGGATTTGGTGTTTTTGAGAGACCACACAAAGTTGCCGATTTTCCTAAAAGGGATCTTGCATGAAGACGATGCGGCTTTGGCAGTCAAATATGGCATGGACGGCATCATCGTTTCCAATCATGGCGGACGACAAGTTGATGGTGCGATTTCAACGATTGAAGCCTTGCCAGCCATTGTGCAAGTTGTGAATAAAAAAATTCCAGTGATGTTGGATTCAGGTATTCGTGGCGGTGCTGATATGTTCAAAGCCATTGCTTTGGGTGCGTCAGCCGTTGGCTTGGGTCGTCCGCATATTTATGGATTGACTTTGGCGGGTGCGGAAGGCGTGACGGAGGTTATTCGTCAATTACAATCCGATTTTGAATTGACTATGGCACTTTCGGGTTGTAAAAATGTGTCAGAAATAACGGTTGATACAATTGTAAAAATTTAAATTTAAACACATAGTAACATAGGACACATAGGACACATAGGACACATAGATTTTTTGTTCTTTACAGGATGACAAATAAAGCTATGAGTTCTATGTTACTATGTGTTTTCAAAAAAAAACAATATGAATTTTAAAGATAAAGTTGTTTGGATTACGGGCGCATCGTCGGGCATTGGCGAAGCACTCGCAAAAGCATTTAACACAGCAGGCGCAAAAGTGATTTTGTCTGCTCGAAATGTCGCAGAATTAGAGCGTGTACAAGGGTCTTTACTCGACCAAGGCACCCCCT
Source organism: Saprospiraceae bacterium (assembly GCA_043721685.1). Lineage (GTDB taxonomy): Bacteria > Bacteroidota > Bacteroidia > Chitinophagales > Saprospiraceae > JAAFJT01. The sequence goes on from JAYSQG010000479.1 coordinate 21,889, forward strand.
CAGTAATTTTGCCCTTTGATGTTCAAAAATATATGGAAGCAGAGAATTTTGCCCAAAAAGCTCTTCAAGCCTTTGGGAAAGTGGATATTCTCATCAATAATGCAGGTTTGAGCCAGCGCAGTTTGTCAAAAGATACACCTTTTATAGATGAATTAAAAATTATAGAAGTAGATTTGATAGCGACTATCGCCCTCACAAAAGCCTTATTGCCACATTTGATTCAACAAAAAGGACAAGTGGTCGTCATCAGTTCGGTGATGGGTAAAATCAATACCAAATATCGCTCATCTTATGCGGCTGCGAAACATGGGGTCGTGGGTTATTTCGAGTCTTTACGGCTTGAATTAGAAGATGACGGGGTAAATGTCTGCAATATCATGCCTGGTTTTATCGCCACCAATATCACTAAAAATGCCGTTGGCTCAACTGATGAAATTGCCCGAAACAGCCAAAATAACCTCGGTTTAACGCCCGATGATTTTGCAAAACAAGCCGTTCAAGCCATTTATGAGCGAAAAGGCAATGTCTATATCGGTGGATTTCAAGAGCGTTTTGCCATGCTTTTGAAACGAATTTCTCCGAGTTTGTTTGACTATTTTATTAAAAATCGCAAAGTGACTTAGTACCCTTTCCACTTTAACCAGGCTTTTAGGAGCTACTTGAAATCATAATTAAGGTATTTTAGAAGAATATTTACCGCCTGTGGTGAAAGCGGGTAGTAATTAATTGGCTATTTTAATGTATTAAAAGTGAAGAAATTACTCGTTTTTTTATTCTTCGCGTTTGCAGCAATTGCCGTTTATTTTTTGGTGACAAAAAAAATAGACTCAATCGAAAAACTGAAACGCGCCGCTTTTGAAGCCACCCACGACAGAGACGACGTGGCTGAATGTCCAATCATCATGGAGATTCCTGAAGTGCCGACAAAATATTGTCCAATTCAAGCGACAGATGCGTCTTTGAATACCTTTAATTATATCGGTAGCCGCTTCAATTTAACGGCGGGCAAGTGGGCATATTGCAAATTTGATTGGCAAGTTACGCTGCCCGATGGCGTGACACGCATAGATTGTCCGACAAATCAAGTGTTTTTGTAAGCCCGAAATTTGGTAATTTCGCAAGACAAAGCCGATGAAAAAGCCGCTTATGACTTGATGATGAAATATAAATTGTCGCCACTAGACCCCTCAGTAAATTACCCTAAAATTGCTGATGGAAAGTGCATACGGCGTTCAAAAACGAAGGGCTCAAAGCGGCTGAAAAAATAGATGATGGTTTTTTGATAAATATCAAACTTGACCCCTTCGAGCGTTCACCCGAAACACATGGATATTTTCTTTGGATGAAAGAAAAATTATGGGTTTTGCCCATCTTTGTACCGTATTTGAGGGCTTTTAAAGAAAGTTTGACTAAGTTCCCACCTCGTCAAACGGTGACATGAATTGGGACTGCGGTTTTGGGAAAGGAAAAAATAAAAGATAAAAAAAGTAAATAATTATGAAAGCGATTCTTTGTAAGACGCACGGCAAACCCGATACGTTGGTTTTTGAAGAGGTAGATACCCCCTCAGTAGGAACGGGTCAATTGCTCATTCAAGTCATGGCTTGCGGTGCAACATTTCCCGACACTTTGATTATTCAAAACCTCTATCAATTCAAGCCCGCTTTGCCGTTTTCTCCTGGTGGCGAGGTTTCAGGCATTGTCAAAGCCGTTGGCGAAGGCGTAAAAAATTTCAAAGTGGGCGATCCTGTATTCTCACTTGCGGGTTGGGGTGGCTATGCGGAAGAATTGTTGATTGATGCCAAACGCTGTTTTCCAACAGTCCCAAATATGGATTTTGTCACCGCTGCATCGGTCATGTACAACTATGGCACATCGTACCATGCCTTGAAAGACCGTGCTGTCTTGAAAGAAGGCGAGACGCTTTTGGTTTTAGGTGCTGCGGGTGGCGTCGGTATGGCAGCCGTTGAGTTGGGTAAATTGATGGGTGCAAAAGTGATTGCTGCCGCTTCATCTGATGAAAAATTAGCCGTTTGCACCGAAAAAGGGGCTGATTTTACCATAAATTACACAACCGAAGATCTTCGTGAGCGCATCAAGGAAATTACTGAGGGACTTGGTGTGGACGTTGTTTATGACCCCGTTGGCGGCAAATTTGCAGAACCCGCCATTCGCTCAATGGCTTGGAATGGTCGTTACTTAGTTGTTGGTTTTGCAACGGGTGAGATTCCAAAACTGCCTGCCAATTTGCCTTTGCTGAAAGGCTGCGCCATTGTTGGCGTTTTTTGGGGACGTTTTTCAGAAAAAGAACCCGCTAAGAACTTTAGAAACATCCAAGAACTCGCTGGTTTTTTGATGAAAGGACGCATAAAACCACATATTTACAAGCAATATCGTTTGTCCGAAACACCCGAAGCTTTGTGGGATTTGATGAACAGAAAGGTCATTGGCAAAGCGGTGGTTGTGACAGATGCTTATTTAGCCTTAGCCCTCGACCCCAAAGGGGAGTCTATTGAAAATCTGAAACTTGAAAAGCCGAAAGATACTGTTGAGGAACAAAATCCCGATGAAATCGGGAAGGGGTCATTTCGATACGATGAAAAAGGCAGCTTAATTGTTAAAAATATTGCCGCTTTACATGCTTTTATTGACAAACCCGTTGGCACTTCAGCGTGGCTCGAAGTTTCGCAAGACATCATCAATAAATTTGCTGAAGCAACGCTCGATTTTCAATGGATTCATCTCGATACTGAACGGGCAAAAGCAGAATCGCCTTTTGGTCAAACAGTGGCGCATGGTTTGTTGTCGCTGTCTTTGACACCTTATTTCAGTTATCAATTAATGAAAATTGAATCGGCTAAATTGCTTGTGAATTATGGTTACAACAAAGTCCGTTTCATATCGCCCGTTTTGTCGGGTCAAAAAATTCGCTTGAAAACGGTGTTGAAACGCATAGAAAGCGACGCCAAAGGGCATAAAATGTTCACTGAACAAACCATCGAAATCGAAGGTGTTTCGAAACCTGCTTGTATTGCAGAATCTATTGCTTTTATCATTGAATAAGCGACAATAGTGTTATAACAATTTTACGAAGGTTTGAATCCTATGGAATGAACCTTCGTAAAGTTCAAAAAAGAAAATAATACAGAATGGGAAAAACAAGGTCAAGTATCTCGTGAAGTGTGGTTGAAAGCAGGGACACAAGGTTTGTTGTGTATGGATTTTCCCGAAGAATACGGCGGTTTAGAGTTATCTGTTTTGACGTTGGCGTTCTTCTACGCCCGATTACTATGTGTTGTTAAAATTCACCCCCTCAGTTGTCTTGTCCTGAAATAGGTTGTCAATAATCCGATACTTTTCAAATGCTGTATGTTATCGACATATTCACGGAGTCCAAACAAACGCTCGTTTGATTATACAATATCACTACAAAAGGGACTTGGCAAAAACGGCTTTGAAATTAGGCTTGAATTATCACTTTTGCTGAATTAAAAGTACACAAAAGTGGTACATCAATCAAAGTACAAATGTCAAGTCATTTAGTTAAACAACTATATACAAAATGAAAACGATTAAGCCTCGTAGGCAAGAGGTCGCAAAGGAGGGTGAAGACAAGTGGTTAATATTTCAAAAGATTCGAAACGAATCTTTTATTGTGAGCATCTAAAACAGTAAGTCGTCTGCGCGTAAATCACACATGCACCAACCGTGTCGCATAAGATTTAGGCTGTACAGGTGTTTGAATCATGTTTTTAGACGGTAAAAACTGCCAAGGGGTGACTTGATGTGTCCAATCAAAGGCATTTTTCTCGGTATGTCGGCGGCGAAACGTAACGGGCGTAGAGTTGCGATATTTTTTAAAAAGCCTATTGAAGTTTGATAAATTATTGAAGCCAGATGCGTAACAAACTTGCCCAATCGTTTCGTCTGTATCCAACAACAATTTGCATGCATGACCAATCCGAACATCTACTAAGAATTGGGTGAAACTTCGGAAAGCATACTTTTGGAAAAAATGGCTGAATGCCGAATCCGTCATATTAACCAAAGTCGCTACATCGCCTATTTTCAGGTCGGTTCGAGCATAATTTTTCAAAATATAACTATATGCCATCTGAATTCGGTTACTGTGCGCACTCAATACTTTAGATGAAAACCCTTCGCTTGACAAAAAACTGGCCTCGGGTGACTCTGAAAGCAAGTTGAGGAGTTGTAAAAATTCAATAACATTTAAAAACCCCTTGTCTTCCGTCAACTTCACCATCAAAAGCATGGCTTCTTCAAAGGTTTTTCCATAAAACCGAATCCCTTTACTCGAGTCCTCCATGAGTTTTCGGATTTTATAGAGTTGTTCTTTCTGAAAAAAGGGACCGCTCAACAAACCCATAGCAAACTGTATCGTAATGACGCGGTAAGGTTGCCCAGCGTTTTGTAGTTGTACATCACCGTCCCATTTGTGGTAGAGATAAGGCCCGAGCAATACCAAATCGCAATCGGTATAACGTTCGGTAGAGTCCCCAACAATACGTGTACCAGACATACCGATTATAAGGTTCAGCTCATATTCTGGGTGATTGTGAATAGGATAGTCGAATCCATTATTAGAAGAATCTAATATGACAAAAACATCGGGTACTTTAAGCGGTGTAATCTCTTGATAAATGTCCATTTTAAAGAATTTTATATGTTTTGCCTCGATTAATGCCATAACACATTCGGGAAAAAGAATAGTTTTCATAAAAGTACCATATTATCGCTTAATAGTATCAAGAAGCAGCTTTTAAAATATAGACTTTTGTATGACTAATCAAAATGATGTTGATATGGGTCTAAATTCACTACAAAGCTCTTCTTTACCGACTAATTTTTGTCGCTCTACCATCAAGCCGTGGCTTGTTCTGTCCTTTTTTATGGTCTTTGCACAGGGAATGTATGCTCAAAAACATCCCGTATCAGGGGTTGTCATCTCTTCTGAAGACCAACAGCCGATTATTGGCGCAACGGTCTTAGAAAAAGGCACGCAGAACAACGGTACGCTCACAAATACTGAGGGGGTGTTCAGATTAGACGTTTCTTCGCCGACAGCCATATTGGTGTTTACTTACATTGGTTTAGATAATTTAGAAATCCCTGTCGAAAACAAAACGACATTCAGCGTAACGATGTCGCCCAGCGATGCACTGTTGAAAGATGTGGTCGTAACGGGCTATCGCAAAGAAATTCGCTCCGATGTGTCTGCCGCAATTGCTTCTATTAAGTCGAAAGACATCGAAAAACTCGTCGTTTTAGGCGTTGATCAAGCCTTACAAGGGCAAGCACCTGGCGTTATGGTGACGCAAGTGACGGGAGCACCAGGCGATGATATCGCAGTGCGGATTCGCGGCGCAGGCACTTTGGGTAATAACAACCCACTTTTTATTGTGGACGGCGTGCCGACGACGGGCAATATTAATATGTTCTCTGTTTCAGACGTCGAGTCTATTGAGGTCTTAAAAGACGGGGCGGCTGCCGCCATTTATGGCTCTCGTGCTGCCAATGGTGTCGTCGTTATCACCACAAAAAGGGGTAAAACTGGCAAACCACGCTTCACTTTCGATGCTTACACAGGTTTTCAGAAAGCAGTAAACCTACCCAAACTACTGAATGCGAAAGATTATCTCACCATTCGCAACGAAGCGATTACAAACGCCAATGCTTTGCGCACGCCTTCGCGACAAATAAGCACATACAATACAAATATCTTAGATACTTTGCCCGATAACGATTGGTTGAGTAAAGTTTTTCGCACGGCGCCGATTCAACATTACTCTTTTGCGGGTATGGGCGGCAGTGAAAACGGCAATTTCTATTTGTCGGGGGAATATCAGACGCAAGACGGCATCTTTACGGGGCAAAGTTTTGACAAATACCAACTCCGTTTCAATGGTGAAGTCGGTGGTAAGCGGTTTAAGCTTGGCAACAACTTTTCTTTCTCGCACACCAACCGCAAAGTCATCGGTTCTTCGGGCGATGGTTTTGGTGGCGGCAATCAACCGAGTGGTATTCGTTACGCTTTGATAACTGCGCCGATTGTGCCTGTCTATCATAAAGATGGCAGCTACGTCAATGTGACTTCTGAATTGGGCGACCCAACGCTTTTTGGCGATGGTAATGCTAATCCGCTTGTTTTTATTAAAAATACAGATTGGACAATCAAAAGATACCGCGTTTTTGGCAATGTATATGCCGAAATCAGCCCATTTGACGGCTTAAAATTGCGAACAAGTCTCGGCGGCGACTTCTTATTTGAGAATGAAAAGCTGTTTAAAGAGCGTTTGTCGGCAGCTATTTACAGCCCAACGTCGCTCAACGAAGGGCGTGTTTTCAATCAAACCCTTATCTGGAACAATACAGCGGACTTTACCCGCAACTTCGGCAAAAACCACGTTTCTGCGCTGATAGGTACGGAAGCGATTCAAAACCGGACCGATTATTTGGGCGCATCTGCCAATAATTTCCGCCGTACCGACCCACTTTTCCGCTATATCAACGGCAGTTTGCCCGCCGAATTGGGCAATGTCAATGCGTCGGGTATCGCCACAGAATGGTCTTTGCTGTCTTATTTTGCGCAAGCGGGTTATTCGTACAACAGTCGTTATGTATTAAGTGCCTCTATTCGCCGAGACGGTTCTTCCCGCTTCGGACCGAACAATCGTTGGGGCACCTTCCCCTCAGTATCAGCGGCTTGGAACATTGGCAACGAGTCTTTTTTCAAAAATTCGCCTATTCTGTCGAGTCTTAAACTAAGGGCGAGTTGGGGACAGTTGGGGAATCAAGACATTGGCATTTATCCGTTCAGTTCTTTGGTTCAAACGGGGCAACAAGTCTATTCTTTCGGCGGTCAATTGGCGACGGGCGCGACGATTGTCGAAACGGGCAACAGCAATGTCCGTTGGGAAACAACGACACAAACCAATCTCGGCGTGGATATGAGTCTTTGGAAAGATCGTTTGTCACTCGTCGCCGATATTTTCAATAAAACCTCAAAAGACATCCTCGTGCGCGTTCCTGTGCCGCAAGCGGGGGGCTCGGAATTGCCGCCTTACGTCAATGCGGGTTCTGTTGAGAACAAAGGCGTGGAATTGGGTTTGATTTATAAAAACAAATTCAAAGACTTCACCTATAATATAGGTGCAAATATTTCTGCCTTGCAGAATAAAGTCCTCTCTATCGCAGGTGGCGAACCCATTTTAGGCGGTTTTGGCTTGTCTGATGGTCCTTTGACACGTACAGAAGTCGGCTATCCGATTGGTTCTTTCTATTTATGGCAAAAATTGGGCATCTTTCAAACCCAAGCAGAGATTGACAAAAGCCCTTTCCAAACCCTTGATACCCGACCTGGCGACATCAAATTCGCCGACCTCAATGGCGACGGCAAAATTAACGACAAAGACCGCCAACACTCGGGCAGCCCGTTTCCGAAGTTCACTTATGGCGTGAATGCCAGTTTCACTTGGCGCAATTTCGACTTTTCGATGCTCGCGCAAGGCATTCAAGGCAACGATGTCTATTTCCTTTTTGGCAATTTCGCTTATGAAACCCAATCGCGCGGCTTTAATTCCTACGAAAAGATACTCGACCGTTGGACACCGAGCAATACAAATACCGACATTCCGAAAGTCAGTCTCGATGACCGCAATGGCAACCGCCGTTCCTCGACCCGTTGGTTGGAAGACGGCTCTTATATCCGCATTCGGAACATCACTTTGGGTTATAACCTCAAAAATGTGATTAAATGGAAAGGTATTGAAGGATTAAGGGTCTATGTCACGGCACAAAACGCCTTCACATGGACACGCTACCCAGGTTTAGACCCCGAAATTCAAGCGAATACGAATGATACACGTGGTTTAGGGCTGTCCTCCGATTTGGCTGTGGGGATTGATTGGGGAACAGTCCCTGCACCGCGCACATTTATAGCGGGGTTGAAACTGGATTTTTGATTTAACACATATTCAAAATTGTCATTGTCCTATTCATAGGGCGATACCCTATTCTAACGCATACCGCCCTTTCAGGGCTTGAGATTTTTTACATTTAAAAGCCCTGAAAGGGCGATATCTAATAGAATTAGGGTGTGACCCTATTATAATTATAGATGAAATGATAAGCAAAGTAACCAAATACATGCTCTTAGCAGCTATCCTCCTCCTCACAGCCTGCAAAGGTTTTTTGGACAAAGAACCCATCGCCACCTTAGACGCGGGTTCTTTTTTCCAAACACAGGACGATGCGATTCAAGCCGTCAATGCCGCGTACAAACCGTTGACATTTAGCAATGGCAACAACAATTTCTATTGGGCTTTCGGCACTTTGGCGAGCGATGAAGCGATTACGGGCGGCGATGGTTCAAGAGCAGGGCTTGTCGAACTCGATGCCTTAACGCACACCCCACGTACCGACGAAATCAACAGCTTTTGGAAGCTACAATTCAGTGGTATCATCCAATGTAACCTTGTTTTGGACAGGATTCAGAACATTACTTTTGATAAAACGACACAAAACCGCGTCATGGGTGAGGCTTTGTTTTTGCGGTCTTACTATTATTTCAACTTGACGCAAGTGTTTGGCGATGTGCCGTTGTTCATCACCATCATTGCGCCCGATAAATTGAAAGCACCGCGCACGCCCAAAGCAGATATTTACAAACAATTGCTCATTGACTTAGACAAAGCGGCAGATTTGCTACCCCCTCAGTATGCAGCGGCAGATATGGGTCGTGCAACGAAGGGAGCAGCCCTTGCTTTGGCAGCAAAAGTGTCATTGTATCAAAAGAACTGGGACAAAACCGTCGAATATGTCGGTAAAGTCAAAGGCTTAAACATCTATGGCTTGATGCCCGACTACTCCGACAATTTTAAGAAAAACACACAGAACAACAAAGAGTCTGTTTGGGAAATACAACACACCAACCTCGAACTCGGTGTCGGCAATTCCTTAAATCAATGGTGGACTTCCAAGAAAATTGTTGGGGGATATGGCTTTTGCGAAGCCACTGATACGTTTGTCAAAGCCTTTGAAGCGGATGATGCGCGCCGCAAGTTCACCGTAGCGAGTAATAACGAGGATTATTTTGGCGCAGTCTATAAAAACTCTTTCTCTTCGACTCGTTACAGTCCACGAAAATACCTACAAGCCGACAGCACTGCCACACAAAAGGCAGACGGCGACATCAATTACACCGCCATTCGTTACGCCGAGGTTTTGTTGTGGGAAGCCGAAGCCTTGACCGAATTAGGGCGTGTTACTGAGGGGGGTGTTCCGTTGGAAGTCGTCCGTGCGCGCGCCCGTTTGCAAGCAGCGAACCCTACCACCGCTTTGCCACGCATCATAACAACCAATAAAACAACGATGATGGAAGCGATTCGCCATGAAAGGCAAGTCGAATTGGGTTTTGAGATGCACCGCTTCTTTGATTTGGTGCGTTGGCGCATTGCTGCTCAAAAGATGCCTGAATTTAAGGTCGGGAAACATGAGGTTTTCCCTTTACCACAGATAGAAATGGACTTAAATCCGAGTTTGGTACAGAATCCGAATTATTAAGTTTTGAGTACATGTTTTGAGTTTGGGTTGCAAAAGAGCAACCAATATACTGAGGGGTCAAACAATCCCAAAGGGATTCAACATGAATAGCCCCCGATGTAATCGGGGGAAAGAGGAGGGGTGTTTACATAACTTCGAAGAAGTTGAACAGTATTTCACACTTGTTTTTGTTCAACTCCTTCGGAGTTATGTACCGAATCTGACATCTCATTCCCCCGATTACATCGGGGGCTATTCATGTTGAATCCCTTTGGGATTGTTTGTTGATTTAAATCATTGAATGCGGACAGCAAATCGTTGAATGCGGACAGCAAATCGTTGAATGCAGACAGCAAATCATTGAATGCAGACAGCAAATCGTTGAACGCAGACAGCAAATCATTGAACGCAGACAGTAAATCGTTGAACGCAGACAGCAAATCATTGAACAGTCTCAACAACTTGTTGAAAGTAATCACCAAATCGTTGAGCACGGACTCATAAACGTATCGGATACTTTAAAAGCTGTCCATACATCATATCTTTTCGTGTGATTATTAATATGTTTTTAAAAATTGTTTATCATCTTGAAAATCAATTATT
>JAYSQG010000480.1:0-5289 GCA_043721685.1 Saprospiraceae bacterium
GATGTCGTCAATTGGGCAAAAAAAGGGTATCCTGTCTCAGCACAAGGCATGGGCGGACGTGAAGTCAGAAAAGGAAAGGACTTCGGAGAAATTTTTGACCACCATTTTGTAGAATTCACTTATGCCGATGGCTCTATTTTGAACAGTCAATGCCGCCACCAAAAAGGCACTTCGGCAAGGGTTGATGAAGTGTTGGTTGGTACAAAAGGCTCAGTTGTGTTCGGTAAACGCGAAATGAAAAAGTCTAATGGCTCACTCATTTATAAGCATGACGATAAAAATGATAAAAACCCTTATCAAGTCGAACATGATGAATTGTTTGCAGCGATTGCCAAAGGTGAATATAAATTCGCTGACACTGAAAATGGTGCGAAAAGTACAATGACGAGTATTTTAGGGCGTATGGCTACGTATTCAGGGCAAATAATTGAGTGGGATAAAGCCATCAATTCAGGTATCAGCATCATGCCAACTGAGTTTGATTGGAATGCTAAAATGCCGCTTTTGCCTGATGCTGATGGTATGTATGCAGCCGCAATTCCTGGTAAAACGAAATATTTTATATAACATAATGGAACACTGATTTGAGTGATTTGCACTGATTTACACCGATTTCTCTTAGTTCCTTACAGGATGACAAAAGAGAAATCAGTGTAAATCACTCGAATCTGTGTTCAAACCACTTTAAACAAAAATCATCAATGGAACGCAGACATTTTTTGAAAAATAGCCTTTTGGCAGCGGGTTCAACAAGCCTATTGAACGGTACTTTACAAGCTGAAAACAGAAGTGCCCCCCTCAGTAAAAACACCTTCAAACTCAAATACGCCCCGCATTTTGGGATGTTTAAAAACAGCGCAGGCGAAGACCCCATTGACCAGCTCAAATTCATGGCTGACCAAGGTTTTACGGCTTTGGAAGACAACGGCATGATGGGGCGCACACCTGAATTGCAAACGAAAATAGGCGAAACGATGGCGAAATTGGGTATGACTATGGGTGTTTTTGTTGTCAATTTCGATAGTTGGCCTGTTAAAACCAGCTTGGCTTCGGGGGATAAAGAATGGCGCGATAAATTTGTAAACTCTTGCCGCGAAGCCGTGGATGTGGCGAAACGGGTCAATGCCAAGTGGATGACTGTCGTACCAGGTAATTTTGAGCGAAAATTGCCGATGGGTATTCAGACAGCACATGTAATTGAGTCATTACGCCAAGGTTCAGCTATTCTTGAGCCACATGGTTTGGTCATGGTTTTGGAATCGTTGAGCGACACGCCTGATTTGTTCCTCCGTCATACCGACCAAGCGTTTATGATTTGCAAAGCGGTGAACAGTCCGTCGTGCAAATTCCTATTTGATATGTACCACATGCAGCGCAACGAAGGCAATATTATCAAAAATATTGACCTTGTTTGGGACGAAACAGGTTATTTTCAAATTGGTGACAACCCTGGACGCAACGAACCGACTTCGGGTGAAATGAATTATAAAAACATATTCCGTCACATCTACAAAAAAGCAAAAGAAAGCGGACGGGAATTTGTTTTGGGCATGGAACACGGCAATTCGATAAAAGGAAAGGAAGGCGAAATAGCTTTGATAAAGGCTTATGTAGAGTCTGATAATTTTGAGATTTGAGAAAAATCTATTATAAATAAATGGATAAATTAAATAAATTAAATAAATACCGTTCAATCGTTCGTGATGTCATTAGGTGAGATTGCTGCAATGACACCTTCTGATAACAATTCAGAAACTCAAATTATCATGGATGATGAACGAGGACATTATGTTTTATTCTCAATTGGATGGCAAGATATATTGCGAGAATATTTACCTTTTGTTCATATAGACCTTAAATCTGATGGAAAAGTTTGGATTCAACATGATGGAACTGATTTAAAAATCGCGTTATGGTTGGTAGAAAAAGGTATTCCTAAACAAGATATAGTTTTGGCTTTTCAATCACTCAAACGACGTAAATTGTTGCCAGAGTTTGCTATAAATTGATGTTTACTAAAAGATAAAATGCCCTCACAGTAAAACGGTCAATATCCATTGTGATGTTGACCGTTTTTTAGTTTTTAATGCTTTTTGAAAAAAATAGGGCTAACTTTGCGCCTTATTTTCAATAAAATAGAACAAAATTATAAATGAAATTTGCCACTAAAGTAATTCACGCAGGCATCGAGCCTGACCCTTCAACAGGTGCGATTATGACACCTATTTATCAAACTTCTACTTATGTACAAGCCGCGCCGGGCGACCATAAAGGCTATGAATACGCACGTACTCAAAACCCAACACGTTCGGTTTTAGAAAAAAACTTGGCTGCCCTTGAAAATGGCACAGATGCGATTTGTTTTGCTTCGGGATTGGCGGCTATGGATGCTGTCATCAAATTGCTACAATCGGGCGACGAAATATTGAGTTGCGATGACTTATATGGTGGTTCTTATCGCCTAATCGTTCGGGTTTATGGCAAATTTGGCATCACAGGGCGGTTTGTGGATATGTCCAATCCAGAGGCTTTTGCGGAACAGATTTCTGAAAAAACTAAATTGATTTGGATTGAAACGCCCACAAATCCGATGTTGGGCATTGTGGATATTGCGGCCATTTGCGCCGCTGCACGTGCCAAAGGCGTTATGACGTGTGTTGACAACACATTTGCATCGCCTTATTTGCAAAATCCCTTGGATTTTGGTGCAGATATTGTGTTACATTCTGCAACAAAATATATTGGCGGTCACTCTGATGTCGTTCATGGTTGCGTCATTACAAAAGACGCTGAACTGGCTTCGCAACTCCGTTTCCTTCAAAATGCTTCGGGTGCAGTGCCAGGACCACAGGATTGCTTCTTGATACTGAGGGGTATCAAAACGTTGCATTTACGTGTGAAAGCGGCTTGTGAAAATGCAGAAAAGATTGCAGCGTTTTTGGTAGCGCATCCAAAAGTGGATAAAGTCTATTATCCGGGTTTCGCAAATCATCCGAACCATGAAGTGGCTAAAAAGCAAATGCGGATGTTTGGGGGTATGATTAGTTTTGACCTCAAAGGTGGCAGTGTCGAAGATGCGAACACCGTTTTGTCAGGTACGCATTTGTTTTCGCTTGCTGAATCGCTCGGCGGTGTTGAGTCGCTGATTGGTCATCCAGCGTCTATGACTCATGCTTCGATTCCTCGTGAAGCGCGTTTGAAAGTGGGTTTGACGGACTCCTTGATTCGCCTATCCGTTGGTGTCGAAGATGTGGATGATTTGATTGAAGATTTGCGTCAAGCTATTGAAAAAATAGCTGCATAAATATTGTTTTCACATAAAAAAGCCTCGCATAACGTTATGTGAGGCTTTTTTTATGTGAAATACTGAGGGGGTCAAAATGCGGACAAACCCACCGAAAGATAATTTTGCAGAGGCATTTCTGACAGTTTACCCGTCAAATCTAACCATTTTATATATTTCTGAAAAGCAAGATGTTCAAGCGAAATAAGTTGCGCTTGCCGTTTCAAAACCAGTTCTTTCATACGCAACAAGACGATGGGTGGACTGCCTTGTATGTTCGCATAGTGGTCAAGGGCGTACAGTGTTTGGCTTTCGTTGACCTGTTTTTCAACAAAATCGTATTCTTTAAAAATAAGGTCTAAGTCTTGTTGAAGGTTAAAAATTTCCAAATCGAAGTTGGTTTGTAGGTTTTTTAACTTGTTTTCTGCTTCTAAACGTTTAAACGCGATGTTGTTCAACTCAATTTTTGAAGAACCCCGATAAGGAATCGCAATGCCTACACCGACTGACCATTCTCTGACAAGCGCATCTTTATTACGTGCCCTGTTGCGAATTTGGGCGTAGTCAATAATCTTTTTAGTTTGAGATTTTTCAAGATTATAGTCAGATTGCACCACGCCAATTGCCGCTTGTTGATAGGTCAAAATAGGGTTTTTTTCAGCAGTTGTGGGCAATTCCGACACCAAAAGACGGATTTTACTGAGGGGTATCCAATCGGTTGTATCGAGTTGTAAACTGTCCGAAGTATTAAAAGTGCGTTTCAAAAATTGGTTGATATTTCGGATTGCGCCTTCGGATTGAAGTGTTTTTTGTTGAAAATCAAAGGCGGCATCTTCCGCTTTTATGAGGTCTTCGATATTAAAATCCGTAGAAAGTTTAGCCATTTTTTGCAAAACATCACGCTTATCTGCAAAAACATTGAACATTTGATGATACATTTTGAGTGCCGCCTGTTCAAACCGATATTCGACGAGCAAAGCATAGCGGTCGTACAAAACGTCCTTGAACAACACAGTGCGTTCGGCTTGTTCTTTCTGTACATTGGCTTCTTTTTGTTGCTTCAAACTGCGCATTTCTTCCCAACCATTGAAGGATGTGCGGACGCGAAATTCCTGCCTTTGCCAATCAAAACGGTCGGTTTCTGTTTGAAAATCAATCTTTTCTAAAAAAGGTAATTTATAGGATTGCGCATTCAATACGTCAATTTTGCGCTCTTGTAAGGCAATAGCTGTTTGGGTTTTGGCTGTCGCCAAAATGCTGTTGGTTGAAAGCGTATTTTGTGCCACTACGGTTTGGTTGTAAAGACCGAAATATAGATAGGCTATGATATTATATGCTCGGAAAAATTTAAACATTGTTGATTATTGCTATTTTATTCCAATGGGCGTTACCCATTGCTATTACATCACGCCCTTTCAGGGCTTTCGCGGGCTTGAAATACTGAGGGGGTCAATTCGGTTGCCCTTCCTTCGATTTTGTCATCAATGTAGTCAACATTTGAAAAAAGCCCTTTTGATTGTTCAATAAATTCAAAACAACTGTTTCACTTTGTAAAAAATGATTGTCTGACGGGATTTGAATCAATACTTCACGTCCATACGTTTTCAATTCAGGAATTTTACGCAGCCTTTCGGGTATTTCGACGATGCGATGCCCTAAACCAATGACTTTGCCACGGCATTTTTCTTCAATATGTAAACTCGAAAAAATGTCTAATGAATCGCCAACACCCACTTGTACGACCAAACTTTCATGCACATAACCGACCACCATATTTGGCGATTTTTCATAGAAAGAAATCAGTGTCGTAAATGATGAAATGTTCTCACCTTCTTTACAATGTATCGTACCAACAAGTCCATCGGAGGGCGCATAAATCGCTAAACGTTTTTGTTCATTGACGATAAAATCACGTTGCGTTTTCAAGCGGTTGATTTCAACTTGCATCGGGTTTTGAGCCAATAATTCACTTTGTAAATGCTCGATTTCTATGTCCAAAGGTTGAA